>JAISWM010000023.1 GCA_031270785.1 Oscillospiraceae bacterium | reverse complement strand
AAGCTCGTATTGCTGTTCTTGGCTCAACCGTACCGCATTAGTTTTCAGTTCGTTATCCATGTCCATATTATAACATACTTGGTGCAAAAATGCAAGGTTTATTTGGTATGTCAATAGTTGTGCCATAGCGTGCGGTCGAACATTCGAAGCTTTGGAAAGAGATGAGATCCCCCGGGAGACCGTCGCGGAATAGTTAAAATTTCTTTAGAAGATTAAAAAAATCTTTTGCTTATTTTTTTAAAAAAACATATTGACATTTTATTGATTTAATATTATAATTATAAATGTAAATACAAATAAAATTTTAAGGAGAAAGACTATGGGAAAGAATAAAGCAAAAGTTTTAATTAGTTGTTTACTGTTAGTAAGTTTATTAACTTTCAAAGTTTCAGCGCACAAAGATACTCCTGAATATGAAAAAGTATATAATTCTCTGACAGCAAACTCTTATCCTTCTGACAAAGCGGAAATAATCGCAGACGCATGTTCAGACGCTATAAACTCAGGAGTGAGCCCTGAAATAGCGTATAAGTGCGTAAAGGAATATTTAAGCTTGAGAAAGCTAGGAAGCACTAAGGTTGCAACCGAACAGTTGGACACGTATGTAAACAGAATAAAGGAAGGCTGTGATCTGGTAACAGCAGAAGCACTTTCAGATGTGGAATGGTGTACCGACGACGAAAAGGTAAAAGTGTTTGTAAGCGCATATGCGGATGGAGTAAAAAAGGGATTTATAAAGGCAGCATACCATTACGCATATATGATATCAGAAGGGTGGGATCCCAAATGGGCAGATTTGTATGCAAGAATGTTAGAGCGGGGAGATATGATTGACGAGCAGGCATCCGCATATGTAAGATTGGTATTAAAACACGGATGGGATCCCGCAAAGGCTGAGCAACATGTTAAAACAGAGCGCAGATTTGGTATGCGTGTGCCTGGACCAACCCCGCGTTCATAGAGGAAAACAACAGGGCAAGATAATTTCAACTATATAAAAAAATAACAGTTAAGCAAAAGATTAAAAAATCTTTCGCTTATTTTTAAAAAACATATTGACATTTTATTGATTTAATATTATAATTATAAATGCAAATACAAATAAAATTTTAAGGAGAAAGACTATGGGAAAGAATAAAGCAAAAGTTTTTATTAGTGGTGCTTTACTGTTAGTAAGTTTATTAACTTTCAAAGTTTCAGCGCACAAAGATACTCCTGAATATGAAAAAGTATATAATTCTCTGACAGCAAACTTTTGTACTCCTGACACAGCGGATACAATCGCAACCGCATATTCAGACGCTGTGCGCTCAGGAGTGGACCCTGAAATAGCGTATGGGTGTGTAGAGCGATATTTAGTCTGGATAAACCAAGGACACACTAGGTATGCAATCGAATATTTGGGCAAATGTGCAAACAAAATAAAGGGAAACTATGATCTGGTAACAGCAGTAGCATTTTTAAATGAGAAACAGATTGGAAGAACCGACGAAAAGGCAGAAGTGTTTGCAAGAGCATATGCAGATGGAGTAAGAAAGGGATTTATACAGACAGCATACCGTTACGCAAATAGTATATTATGTGGGCGTGATCCCGCATGGGCAGATTTGTATGCAAGAACGTTAGAGGTAAAGATAGAGGATGGGGGTATGACTGGCGAGGAGGCAACCGAATATGTAAACTTGGTATTAAATGAAGGATGTGATCCCGCAGAAGCTGCGGAATATGTTAAATCAAAGCTGAGATCCCACAGAGGCGGCTTTGATATGCGGCATGTGCCTAGACCAACCCCGCGTTCATAGAGGCAAACAACAGGCCGGAAAGATAATTTCAATTATATAAAAAAACAATAATTAAGCAAAAGATTAAAAAATCTTTTGCTTATTTTTTAAGGGCAATATGTATAATTTAGTCTATTTGTTTATCCTGAATTTCTTTAGAAATAATTTCTATAAACTTGCTTAGCTTCATTTGGCCAAGATCACCTTTTTTTCTGTTTCTAACTGAAATATTTTGATTTTGCACCTCTTTATCGCCTATAACCACCATATAAGGTACTTTTTCTACCTGAGCTTCCCTAATTTTATATCCTATTTTTTCACTCCTGTCATCAATTGATGCTCTTAACCCCCATCCCTTAATTTCAGCTTCAATTTTCTTTGCATATTCGTGTTGTTTGTCGCTTATGGGTAATATTCTTACTTGTTCCGGAGTCAACCAAGTGGGAAGCGCGCCTGCGCAGTGCTCAACTAAAATCCCTATAAACCTTTCGATGCTTCCGAAAATCACTCTGTGTATCATAATAGGACGTTTCTTTGAATTATCTTGATCAATATAAGTCAAATCAAATCTTTCCGGCATTTGGAAATCTAATTGTATTGTTCCGCATTGCCACGTCCTGCCAATAGAGTCTTCTATATGGAAATCTATTTTCGGCCCGTAAAATGCTCCGTCTCCCTCGTTTATCTTATATGGTTTCCCGTTTAAATCAAGAGCTTTTTTTAGTGATTCCGTAGCTATTTCCCATTGCTCAGCCGCCCCCATGGAATTTTCAGGTTTTGTAGAAAGCTCTAAAGTATATTTAAATCCAAAGATACTGTAGAATTTATCTACAAGTTTCATGACGTTTAAAATTTCTTCTTCTATTTGGCTTTCTGTCATAAATATATGTGCATCGTCTTGAGTGAAACATCTTACTCTCATTAGGCCGTGCAGAGTGCCGGATAACTCGTGCCTGTGCACTAACCCAAGTTCTGCTATTTTTTGCGGCAGATCCCTATAAGAGTGCAATTTTCTTTTGTATACAAGCATCCCGCCCGGGCAATTCATAGGTTTAACGGCGTAATCCATATCGTCTATTTTGGTTGTGTACATATTGTCTTTATAATGGTCCCAGTGCCCTGAGCGATACCATAAATCTTGATTTAGTATTATGGGCGTTTTTATTTCCTGATAACCGTTTTTTTCGTGTTCTTTTCTCCAAAAATCTTCAAGAATATTTCTAAGGATCATACCTTTTGGTAAAAAGAACGGAAATCCCGGGCCTTCTTCATAAATATCAAATAAATCAAGTTCGCGGCCCAGTTTCCTGTGGTCTCTTTTTTTTGCCTCTTCAATTCTTTTTAAATATTCGTCTAATTGATCTTTATCAGGGAAAGATATTCCGTATATTCTTTGAAGCATCTTGTTCTTAGCATCTGCGCGCCAATAAGCCCCCGTGCAGCTTGTAAGTTTTAAAATTTTTACGCTCCCGGTGGACGTCAAATGGGGTCCTCTGCATAAATCCGTGAACTCGCCTTGTTTATAAAATTGAATGTCTTCCCCTTTGCTTGAATGCTCCTTTATTAATTCAATTTTATAAATTTCATTTTTTTCTTCCATTAATTTTAGTGCTTCATCTGCGGGCAGAGTAAACTTTTCTATATTAAGATCTTCTTTTATAATTTTTTCTATTTCTTTTTGTATTACTTCCAAATCATCAGGCGTAATAGTTTTATCCAGGTCTATGTCATAATAAAACCCATTATCTGTGGAAGGGCCTATAGCAAGTTTTGCGTCTTTAAACACACGCTTAACCGCTTGCGCCAATATATGCGCGCAGGTGTGCCAATAAACCTTTTTTCCATCGGCATCGTTAAAATCCAACTTTGAAATTTCGCAATCAGCAGTAATTAGCTCGCGTAAATCCACAACTTTTCCATCTATCTTACCGGCACAAATTAACTGATCATTAATCTGCCCGGTTTCTTTAAAAACGTCATATACAGTAGTTCCTTCTGGATACTCTCTTTCACAAGAATTCTCTTTTAAAAAAACTTTAATCATTACAGCACACCCATTCATTTATAAAATAATTTATTTCTGCGTTTCTTATAAACATATACCAAAATATACAAAACAACAGAACCCAAAATAATAGCAAGAAACAATGCCCAACTACTATCCGTCCCAATTTTAACTTCTATCCACAGTGAATGCAACAAATTGTTTATTTCAGGGGATAAATTCAAAAATATTTTAGAATTTTTAATAATATCCTCATCCGGATAAGAAAATTTATTATAATTATTGTCTTGCCTCAGAATATCTATTACTTCTTTTTGCGCAGAAGAATACCCTATATATAATATATTTTCCAAAGCTATATCGGTTCTGCACATAAAATTTATATACTTTTCGGCCTCTTCTTTATGCTCGGAGCTTTTAGGAATACACATAGAATCAACGAATTTAACAGTACCGCTTTTGGGGATTACAAATCCAACATCAGGATTGCTTTTTATTATTAACGCGGCATCGCCTGAATAATAAGGCGCTAAAACCGCCTCGGAATTACTCATTTTATCGAGTGTTTGATCCATTGTGTAGGACTGCACCAGTGGTTTTTGCCTCAGCAGCTCTTCATAAGCTTTATTCCAGTCGTCGGCATTAGTACTGTTCATTGATTTGCCAAGCTTTAATAAGGCAATTCCGAACGCATCTCTTGCGCTGTCAAACATCAATATTTTTCCACTGTATTTTTTATTCCACAATATATCCCAGTCGATGGTTTCTTCTTTTTCATCCACATATTTTTTATTATAATATATTCCGACTAATCCCCACGTATAAGGGACTGTATATTCATTTTGAGGATCGTATTCTAAACCGCGAAAATTATTATCAATAAATTTATAATTAGGAATGTTTTCAAAATCTAATTTACACAGCATATCGTTTTCAATTAATTTGGAAATCATATAGTCAGAAGGAATGATAACATCGTAAATCGCGCTTCCTCCGGAAAGTTTTGCAAACATTTCTTCATTCGTCTGAAACGTAGTGTAGTTTACATTTATTCCTGTTTCCTTGGTAAATTCCGCATTTACGTTAAGATTTCCGTCGGATCCATTTGATATATATTCTCCCCAGTTATATACATTTATTGTAACATTTTCATCCTGTGCGTTTGCGTTATATAAAATACTTATAAAAAGCACTAATATTAAAATTTTTTTAAAATTTTTTTTCACTTTTCATCCCTCTCAATAATTTACGTTTTTATATAAGACCTGTCCGTAAACCTCACAGAGCGCAAACTATCAAAAAATGCATCACTTAAAAAATGGCTTTGCATCAAAATCTCCTTGTGGGTCAAAATAGTTGAAATTCCTTCTTTCACCCCCGCCTATGGCGGGGGTGAAAGATATTATCAATTAATTTGGATCACTACCTAAAATCTCCCGGGAGTATTTTTATACGCCGTCGTCGATTTTGATTGCAATCTGTAAAATTTACGAACAGGTCTATTATAGCAAAAACTATTCAGAAACGGGTCGTGTCTCAAAACAGTTGAAATATCTTCTTATCCCCCCGCCATAGGCGGGGGAGAAAGATATTATCAATAAATTTGACCCACTACCGAAACGTGGCATTATTTATGTTTCTTTACTCCAGCCGAAGGCGGGAAGAAAGAACAAAAATATCACTGTTTTAAAAAATTTTTACTATATCTTTATTCAAAAAAAATAGAGGAGGAGTACCCCTCTCATAAATTTTTCTGAAATTTATATTTTTTTTACGCTTCTTTTTTAATTACTTCTCTGCCATTATAAAATCCGCATTCTTTACAAACTCTATGCGGCAACTTGAGTTTACCGCACTTTTTGCACACAGCAAGCGTTGGAGCGCTTATTTTCCACACATTAGAGCGTCTTTTGTTTCTTCTTGCTTTAGAATGCTTTCTCTTTGGTACTATTGCCATTATTATCATCCCTTTAAATAAATATATTTGCAATAAATTTTTAAAAATTTTCAGCCTTGGGCCGATAATTTTTTTATTTGCACTTATTGCTGGTAGCCCAAATCAGTTGGTAATATCTTTTTTCCCCCCGCCCTGGGCGGGGGGGAAAAGAAGAGATTTCAATTATATTTTGAGACATAACTACTTATTGCTGTTGCTCTTAAAAAAGTAGTGGTCCAAATTAGTCGATAATATCTTTCCTCCCGCTAGAACGCGGGGGTGAAAGAAAAAATTTCAACTATGTTGAGACATAACCCGCCTTCGGCGGGGAAAAAACGGTAAACCTAAGGATTTAATTTAAAAAGTATAAACTCTACTATATAATTTGAAACAAAATTTGTCAATAGTCTGAATTGAATCGGCTATGTATAGCTATAGCTGTTCCGTTTGAAAAACGTCTGATTTCTATAACTTTCTCCCAGCCGACGGCTGGGAGAAAGTACACGGATAAATTTACTTTTGAGGATTGTTTTAAATCATAACAGCTATATAGCTAATGCCACTTTAAAAAATCTAATTTTTCACCTTCTTAAATTTAAATTTTTTTATTGACAATTGTATTTGTTTATAGTATTATAGTATTATAAATAAATACAAAAGGAGTTGTTATGTATGGCAAGCTGTGTTGTTCAAGTTAGATTAGATGAAAAAGTAAAACAAAAAGCCGATAAACTTTTTGACGATTTAGGTTTTGACACTCCAACCGCTATAAGAATATTTTTGGCACAAGCTATTAAAAATCGTGGGTTGCCTTTTGATGTCAGACAAATCACTAATAATGCGGAAACACTTGAAGCTATAGAAGAAATTGAAGAACACATTAAAAGCGGGTAGTGGGTCAAATCAATTGATAATATCTTTTTCCTCCGCCATAGGCGGGTGGAAAAGAAGGGATTTCAACTGTTTTGAGACACGACCAAAAGCGGCAAGGGAAAGTTATTTAAGAATGTAAACGATTTATTTGACGACTTGGGGAATTGAGATGTTAGAAATATTTAGAACTTCACAATTTAAAAAAGATTTTAAAACTGTCAAAAGAAGAAGTTGGAATACAGAATTACTCAAAAAAGGGTCGTGTCCCAAAATAGTTGAAATCCCTTCTTTTCCACCCGCCTATGGCGGGGGGAAAAGATATTATCAATAAATTTGGCCCACAACCCAAAAAAGAATTACTAATGATACAAGCTCCGGGATATTTCCCGAAGCTTCTATCGTAATATTATCGCTTGCGCTGTTCCCATTGCATAAATACAATACAAACCGCTAACTTTTGCTATTGTTATTTCACTTCTGAACTTCGCTCGATTCTAGCTCTTCCAATGAACCTTCGCTCGATTCTGACTCTTCCAAATGTTCGGACAAAAGAAATATTTTTTTACCGTGTTGAGCACACCAATCCAAAAATCTTAGAATATCTTCAGTAGTGAAGGCACTTGATCGGTTCAGGACAAATTTACCTACGTAAAAATTTGTTGTATACCACCGCACTTCTCTCAAAGAATCGTTATCATCTGCACAAAAACAACGATTTTGGTTTGATTTTTCGTCCCAATAATATATTTCCCACTCATACCCTTTACAATTCACATTACCATACAGTCCATATTCATTAGGGTCAAGGTTCCTAACGAGTTCACTAATTTCACAAGGATTACCTAAAACTGTAATTTTTTCTAAAACGGTTTTTTCTTCTTCGGCTAGCCAGTTGGAGCACTCATCTAAACATTCTTGTGCACTATTGAATTTTTTTATATCTTTGGGGTTTTTCAAAACACCACGTGCATTTTGAACGTGTGTACAACAAGGCGTTATAACGGGGGTTTTACCCTGCCACGGATGTAAGGTTGTTTCAGGCTTTGTAAACGATGCATAAATACAATTTAAACCGCCAACTAATGCCATTGTTATTGCTGTTGTTATTGCTGCTGCTACTGATGCTACTATAGCTACATTTTTTGTTAATTCCGTTTTTGTTAATTCCATATTTGTATTTCTCCTTTAAAACTTAGTTTACATTAATTTTATCATATATATAAATAAATGTAAACAGAATGGCTTGACGAAAAAATTGTTGCAAAACTGTTTAATTTGGGCTAAAATATTCAAAATAATTGTAAATTTTTTTCCTTCTGCCTGCCTCTCCCCGTTGCAAAGCATGCGGGGCATTACGGCGGGTTTGCATGCTCCCTTCGGAAGTGCGCACGCAATAATCAATGAATACGCGGCTTACTTTCGTCCGTCGCCATTGCGGGGGTGAAAGAAAGAATAGACCTGTCCGTAAACCTCACAGAGCGCGAACTATCGAAAAAATGCATCACTTAAAAAATGGTTTTGCATCAAAATCTCCCGGGAAGTATTTTTATACGCCATCGTCGATTTTTGGTCATGTCTCAAAACAGTTGAAACGCCTTCTTCCCCCCCGCCATAGGCGGGGGGGAAAAGAAACGTAAATAATATCACGTTTTTAAATTGCTTTTGCTATATCCGGCATTTTAATCAGCAGCTAGTGCCGCCTGCCATTCTCACCATAAAGTCAGCTATTGATAATGCTTCTTCAAAGCCACATCCATTCTTCGTCCAGTTTACAAATGTCTCTACATACGCGACCGCCATTTCATTAATATAATTTACAAACCACATTGCCTTTTCAGGACTATGTCCCAACTTTATCTTAGCGTCATATATGAATGCACGTGCGGCCGACTGTTCATGATCGAATCGCATCTGCTATCATTTTGTTATATGCGTATGTGTAATTGGGTGAGTCGTCTTTTCCTGCTGAAACTTTAGAAATAACAAATGAATTGATAAATAGTAAAGCACAACAAATAAAAATTTTTGATTTATTCTTTTTCATAATTTTTCTCCTTAATTTAATTTATAATCGATTACTACACTATTGTAGCATTAAATTAATTAAATGTCAATACATTTTTGAAAAAATAAGGCAACCACATGAAAATGTTGCCAATCGGCTTTTATTAAAATAAATTTTCAATCTAAAATATTTAATTCTCATTTTAATCTAAAAATATTTTTCAAAAACTTTGGCGAATTCGGTTGTGGGCCAAATTAGTAAACAATATCTTCCCCCCCGCCCTGGGCGGGGGGAAAAGAAGAGATTTCAATTATTTTGAGACATGACCAAGGTAATGCTTGACACGAAATAATAAACGTGATAAGATTTTGTCACCTCGTTGAGAACGTATGGCTGTTTCACTTGAAAAAATAATACTCATTCGTGGGTAGTGGTCCAAATTAATTGATAATATCTTTCACCCCCCGCCATAGGCGTGGGTGAAAGAAGGAATTTCAACTATTTTGAGACATGACCCATTCGTGTACTCTTTCCCCGCAGGCTCGCGGGGAAAGAGTCACAAGAGTTTAGACTTTTTAAGTTAACCCACTATATATGTTTTTGAGGGAGGCAAAAATATTTCGAAATACCGGGAGGTGCCGCAGTGAGAGTGAAAGTGACTCTTGCCTGCACGGGTTGTGAGCAGCGCAATTATGATACTATGAAAAACAAAAAAAACAATCCGGATAGGCTCGAGATGAATAAACATTGCAGGTTCTGTAAAAAACATACTCTTCATAAAGAGACTAAGTAAGAAAGGAAGAGGGGCGATTTGTTGTGTCTGAAAAAAATTTGTTTGCTAAACCCGTAGAATTTTTTAAAGATCTTAAAAGTGAAATAAAAAAAATTATTTGGCCTAAACCCAGGATTGTGTTTAAAAACACAGGAATAGTTCTTTTAATGATTTTTGTTGTGGGGCTCTTTGTGTTTGGGCTCGATACGGCGTTTATGAGTTTACTTGGTTTGATTATGGAAGTATCGGGATAGGATAAGATGGTCTGGAGGTAAAATTTAGTGCAAGACAAAGCTAAATGGTACGTTATACATACCTATTCCGGGTATGAAAAGAAAGTTGCATCTAATATTGAAAAGACCGTAATTAACAGGCGGCTTCAGGATTTTATTCATGAAATAAGAGTTCCCACTGAAACAGTAGTAGAAATAAAGGATAACAAAAAGCGTGAAGTGGAACGTAAAATTTTCCCGGGGTATGTTTTAGTTAAAATGATTATGAATGATGAATCTTGGCACGGCGTAAGAAATGTAAGGGGATGCACAGGATTTATCGGAGAATCCACAAAACCCGTTCCTCTTACGGACGATGAAGTGAAAAAATTAGGTGTAGAAATCAAAAAAACAGAGGTTTCTTATTCCGTTGGCGATACTGTAAGAATTTTAGACGGTCCCCTCGGCAATCGCACCGGAGTCGTTGACAGCATTGATATAGAAAAAAATTGTGTAACTTTGATCGTTTCAATGTTTGGGCGTGAAACTCCCGTAGAACTGGAATTAATACAAGTTAAGCGGGAAAATTATAGCTAACGCTGTCAAACCTGTCCGGTAAACTCCGGGGAGTATTTTTATACGCTGTCGTCGATTTTGGGTAGTGGTTCAAATTAGTTGATAATATCTCCCCTCCGCTGATTCGCGGGGGAAAAGAAGGAATTTTAGCTTTTTTGAGGCATGACCTGAATACGCGGCCTAGAAGGCCGGGGGAATTAGACCCTAAATCAGGTTAAATTTACAAAAAAAAGTAAAATTTTTTGCTTCGTCCACCTATCCCCGATGCAGAGCATACAGGGCATTACGGCGGACTTGGCAGGCTTCCTTCGGAAGCCGCCCGCAAAAATCATTGGAGCCGCGACCTAGAAGGTCGGGGAATTAGACCCTAAATTAGATTAAAAAGCGGTGGCATTTTTGTTTTTTCCCCGCGCGGTTGTGCCCCAAATTAGTGGATAATATTTTTCCCCCCGCCATAGGCGGGGGAAAAAGAAGAAGTTTCAACAATTTTGAGACATAACCGCTATCGTAAGTGTGGGAGTGAAACGTAAATATCATCGCGGCTTTAAATGATTGTTACCATTATTTACGGCAAATTTGGGAGGTGTAAAAGTTGGCTAAAAAATTAAAATCTCAAGTTAAACTTCAAATTCCGGCCGGAAAAGCCACTCCGGCACCGCCGGTAGGTTCCGCACTCGGACCTCACGGCATTAATATTATGTCTTTTACCAAAGAGTTCAATGAAAGAACAAAAGATCAAATTGGTATGATTATACCGGTTGTTATAGATATCTATGACGATAGATCTTTTACTTTTATAACTAAAACTCCGCCAGCTCCAGTTCTTATATTAAAAGAATGTGGAATTGAAAAGGGTTCAGGAGTTCCAAATAAGACAAAAGTTTCAAAAATAAAAAAAGATCAAGTTAAAAAAATTGCTGAAATTAAAATGCCTGATTTAAACGCCGCAAATATTGAATCAGCTGTAAGTATGATCTTTGGAACGGCCAGAAGTATGGGAATAGAAGTAGTGGATTAATGCCTCGAGTGGGTCGTGTCCCCAAATAGTTGAAATCCCTTCTTTTCTCCCCTGCCATAGGCGGGGGGAGAAGATGTTATCAACAAATTTGGACCACTACCCTCGAGTGGGAGGAAAACATCCGATTTTACCACTAACAGGGAGGAAAATAGTAATATGAAACATGGTAAAAAATACTTAGAAAGCACAAAACTATTTGATAATTCAAAACTTTTTGAATTAAAAGACGGCCTTGAGGTTTGCATAAAAACCGCTAAGGCTAAATTTGATGAAACTGTTGAAATGCACATAAGGCTCGGTGTTGATTCAAGGCACGCCGACCAACAAGTCAGAGGAGCGGTAGTCCTTCCTAACGGTACGGGGAAAAAAGTAAGAGTTCTTGCCGTGTGCAAAGGTGAAAATGAAGATCTGGCTAAAGAGGCCGGAGCAGATTATGTTGGAGCGGAAGATATGATAAATAAAATCCAGACTCAAAACTGGATGGAATTTGATGTGTTAATTACTACTCCGGATATGATGGGCATGGTTGGAAAACTTGGAAGAATTTTAGGGCCGCGCGGATTAATGCCAAACCCAAAAGCAGGAACTGTTTCAGCAAACATTGCAAAGGCAATAAAAGAAGCAAAAGCCGGTAAAATAGAATATAGGCTGGATAAGACAAATATTATACATTGCCCGATTGGGAAAGTGTCTTTTGGCGTGGAAAAACTTTTTCAAAACGCGGATGTTTTGTTAAATGCGGTAATTAAAGCCAAACCTGAAGCAAGTAAAGGGCAGTATATGAGGTCGTGTGTCGTTTCTTCCACTATGGGTCCGGGCGTAAAGATTAACGCAAATAAAACTTTATAGTTATAGCTGTTCCGCTTTACAATGGACTATAGAAATTATGTATAGCTATTAGACCTGTCCGTAAACTTCGGTCGCACCATAAAATAGTTGAAATCCCTTCTTTTCCCCCCGCCATAGGCGGGGGGAAAAGAAAAAGTTCCAATTATTTTGAGACATGACCACCGCGTTCTAGCGGGGAGAAAAATATTATAGCCAAAACCACTTGGAAACGTGGTATTATTTGCGTTGCTCCCCCCCGCCATAGGCGGGGGAAAAAGAAAAAGTTCCAATTATTTTTTGAGACATGACCACCGCGTTCTAGCGGGGAGAAAAATATTATAGCCAAAACCATTTGGAAACGTGGTATTATTTGCGTTGCTTCCCCCCGCCTGTGGCGAGGGGAAAGGTATTATCAGCTAATTTGGACCACCGCAGGCTTAGCGGAAAAAAAGACTTCTGAAATTGAGACTTTTTTAAAGTGTAACGGCTATAGTTGACAAATTTTAACCGTATTAGTAAAATAAAGGTGCTGTTTTTTCCTAAGACAGTAGGTGCAGATGCGTAAAAAGGTTGCCTTTGCCTACCGAGGGGAACGATTTCAATGTGTTT
>JAISWM010000050.1 GCA_031270785.1 Oscillospiraceae bacterium | reverse complement strand
ACTGAGGAATGCTTCCGACGAAAGTTACACGAAAGCCGTATGCGGGAAAACCGCACGTACGGATTGAAGAGGGGGTAGGAGAGACTTATTATTGAAGTCTCTCCGCTCTACTCTACCGTCTTTTGCGTTTTTTTTGCATCCTTTGCGGTTAAATGGTTAAGAAAAGCCTCTTTTTTCAATCAAAAACAGCCAAAAATGGAAAAAAACAAGCTCAATAATAAATTTTTCTCGCTGTTAATCAGGTAGAAAGAAAAAAATGCCGAATAAAAGAAAAAAAACACTATCTTTGTGGCAGTTAATTTTATTATTCACTTTTTAAATTTACAACTCATGAAAAAATTAAATGTAATCGTATTTGCAGCACTATTTGCTGCTCTTGGTAACACTCTGTTTGCTCAAACAGAGACAACCGTAGTCTTTAAACCCGGTCCTGCAATTGGACAAGATGCGATGGTTATGATGAACAATCCTTCGACTAGTTGCTCTACGTGGGTATCCACAAATTATGGTAATTACGTCGTATTCTTTCCATCAGCTTGGACGTGGAATGGAAGTTCTTGTGGCGAAGGATGGGGGCGCGGACTGCTAAAATTTGATGAACTCTCAACAATCCCCACAGATGCTACAATTATAAGTGCTGAATTGAAATTGTATGGCGTTCCATCAAACGCCAGTCATCCTCATGGAAATTCATCTTATCCGGGTGGTCCGTCCACATACTATTCAAATCCATCGTCTCTTTATAAGGTAATGAGTAGTTGGGATGAACAAACGGTAGCTTGGAATACACAGCCAAGTATAGCCTCCAACCCAACAATAAATATTCCGCCAACAGATGCCCAATGGAATTGGAATTTTACCACTAATTCTGACCCTTCCAATTCTGTTAACTTACAGCAAATTGTTCAAGAGTGGGTACAAAATCCGGCACAAAATTTTGGTTTTATGCTAAAATTAAATACAGAAATTTATTACCGCGGTCTTCTATTTGCCTCAAGTGACCATTCCGACCCAAATTTGTGGCCGGAACTAATCGTTACTTATGAAGCTTGTGAAAGTGTTGTTATTCATGATACGGTAACAATACCTCAAATATGTCCCTGTGAAGCCAACTTTTCTTATACGGTAAATACAGCTTATCCCTATAGTTACTCTTTTATGGCCTCTAATTATGCAGTAGGGCATCATTGGCTAGTAAACGGAAATCAGGTGTCAACTGCTCCCTCTTTTACTTATGATTTTCCAAATGGGCATCATACAGTGTGCTATTTCAGGATATTAAAAGATATAAAATGCGACAAATGTATTACCTTTTGTGTGGAAAATAAAGAAGAACGTATTATGAGTTTGCCCGAAGAAGAGATTAAAACAGTGGGAGAATCTGCTAATCTCCCCGAATTAAAAAAGGAGAACAAACCGGAAACGGCAGTAATGCAGGGAACTATTCCGCCCGGAGATGTGATAGTTGAAAACAACAGCAAAATAAAAGTTTACCCAAATCCGACAACAAAGGATTGGACAGTAGAAATTACTGCCGAAAAAGAGGAAAAGATACAAATACAGTTATCGGATATGACCGGTAAGATTGTCTATGCTGACAGTAAAACACTTACCGATGGATATAACCGATTTATTATCACTGCCCATAGTTTGGTAATAGGAAACTATAATTTGCAAATAACAGGAAAAACTGTTCATTTTTCAGATACTCTTTTAAAACAGTAAACAAATAGCAGAAAAAAAAGAGAGACCCCTGATATTCAATATTAGGTGTCTCTCTTTTAGTTTTTCACCTTAAACTCAAACTCATGAAAAAGATTATTATTTTAGGACCGGCACACCCCTATCGCGGAGGATTGGCCTCACACAACGAAAGATTAGCGCAAGAGTATATCAAGCAGGGAAATGAAGTGAAAATCTATACTTTTACTTTACAGTATCCCTCTTTTCTTTTTCCCGGAAAGACGCAATTTTCTGATGATCCTGCCCCTAAAGAGTTGAAAATTTACAGGAAAATAAATGCTATTAATCCGTTGAATTGGTTGAAAATAGGCAAAGAAATCAGCAAAGAACAACCTGATTTGGTGATTATTAGATTTTGGTTGCCGTTTATGGCGCCTTGCCTTGGCACAATAGCCCGACAAATCAGGAAAAACCGAAAAACCCGCATTATATCCATATTAGATAATGTCATTCCTCATGAAAAACGAATAGGTGATATGCCAATGATTCGTTATTTTGTAAATTCGGTAGATGGTTTTGTGGCTATGTCAAAGTCGGTTTTAAATGATGTAAACCGTTTTAATACCACAAAACCTAAAGCGTTTTCCCCTCATCCGATTTACGACAATTATGGAGACATACAAACGAAAGACCTCTCTTGTAACTCCTTGGAAATAGATAATACCCCGATATATCTTCTATTTTTTGGATTTATCCGTTCTTATAAAGGGCTGGATTTATTACTTGAAGCCTTTGCAGATTCTCGTCTGCGTCAATTTCCTGTTAAATTAATCATTGCAGGGGAATTTTATGAAGATAAAAAACCGTATTTGGATGCTATCAAGAAGTTTAACCTCGCAAATGATGTGATTTTACGGACAAATTTTATTTCCAATGAACAGGTAAAAGACTATTTTTGTGCGGCCGATTTGATTGTCCAACCTTATAAAAGCGCCACTCAAAGCGGCGTTACACAAATTGCCTATCATTTTGAAAAGCCGATGCTGGTTACCAATGTGGGCGGCTTGGCTGAAATTATCCCTCATGGAAAGGTTGGTTATGTGGTAGAGCCTCTAAAAGAAGAGATTACCTCTGCCATATTGGATTTTTTGACCCGTAAACCTGATTTTTCTGTAGGCATTAAAGAAGAAAAACAAAAATATACATGGGATAAACTTATTTCGGCAGTAGATTCAATAGAAGAACAATTATTATAAAATGCCAAGAAATGAAAATGGGTTGACAATTGCTATTTTAAGGAGAGACTTTTTATTATGAAATTTCAATTTGCGCCCGATTATAATCTTCCGGTACTCCTATATCAATGAAATAGGTGTCGAACGGCAAGCCGAAGAAGTCGTTTGTTTGATACTCTTGTTTTTTCTCAATGGGACACCCAAAAAACAAAATATTTTTTTTAATTAATTGATATTAAACTGATTTAAAAAAACAACGAGAAAAAAGTGAGAAAAACAGAAGGCGTTACGCAAGAGATGGTTTATAGTGCATTTAAAAAATTGGAAGCCTCTGCCTTGCATTTGTAATCAATATTTATATATGTTGGATTGTATATTCATTATCTGCTCAACCTTAATATCTTTCCCTATACTTGTC
>JAISWM010000003.1 GCA_031270785.1 Oscillospiraceae bacterium | reverse complement strand
TGAATTATTTTATGATTCAGTAAAAGGTGTTTATGAAGGGGGAAAAATTGCCTGCGGGTTAAATGATAAATGCACGGAGTCTGATAACAAAGCCAAAAACAATGTGGTTATCAAACTTCCGAAGATGGCACCGTGACAGTTGTGCCCCAATTTATACTTTTTTCAAAGAAAGCGCAGCTATACTTCGTTTTTCCACCCATTCGCGGCAGAAGGGGGGAAATGTCACTGTTTAAATAAGAAATTAAACACCTTTAATACTAATTTCAATTATAAATATCGGTTTGTATCTGTTACTTTCCCCGCCGACTCGCGGGGAAAGTAAATCAAACACACATCAAATTTTTAATCAGAAACAGTATCATATGGCTCTTTTCAAGAGAAACGGTTATATTAGCTATAGTAAAAATCTTTTAAAACAGTGGCGTTTTTGTTTTCCCCCCCCCGTACGGGGAGGAAACGTAAAAATATCACGTTTTTAAATGATTTTTGCTATATATAACCTACTTTATACCGCAATTTAAATTTTATAATTGGTCACTCTTTCAAATTAATAATTTTATCTGCCAGCCCATCATAAAAACCGGATTCGTGGGAAACTAAAATCAAATTTCCTCCCCATTTTAAAAGCTGCTGCCGCAGAATTTTTTTAGAATCGGCGTCCAGGTGATTTGTAGGTTCGTCAAGGATTAAAAAGTTTGATTTTGAGTTTGCTAAAATACACAGTTTTACTTTGGATTGTTCTCCCCCGCTTAAAGTGGCGATTTTTTGAAGTACGTTTTTGGCCATAATACCGCACCGCGCCAAGCTTTTTCGCACATCTTGCTGTGACCATTTCGGAAATTTTTCTGAAATAATTTCAAGTGGGTTTGCGTTTGGGTTTTGCCATGCTAAATTTTGCTCGAAATATCCGATTTGCGCGTAATCAGCAAACTTAAAAGTGCCCTCAATGGCAGGAATTTTCCCTATTAAAGTTTTTAGGAGTGTGGACTTTCCAACACCGTTAAAGCCGGTAATTACGATTTTTTCACCGGATTTTACCTCAAAAGTTATTTTAGGCAAAAGGACTTTATCATAACCAATTTCCAAACCAAAAACTTTTAAAGCTTTTTGATTTGCAATGGGTAATGAAATCAACTTAAAATTGGGCTTTGGTGGCATTTGCGGGGGAGCTAAAACTTCCATTTTTTCAAGCGTTTTGATTCTGGACTGCGCTTGTTTTGCAGTTGAGGCTCTTACTCGATTCCGCGCGATATAATCTTCGTGTTTTTTAATTTCTTTTTGTTGTGCTTGAAATTCACGTATGTAGCTTTCTCTGCGCAAACCCTTAATTTCCAAGAATTTAGCAAAATTGCCGTTATATTTCGTTATTGTTTTAAATTCAATATCAAGGATACAATTTGTGATTTTGTCCAAAAAATCAAAATTGTGAGAAATTACTAAAAACGCGCCATTAAAGTTTTTAAGATAATCAGTAAGCCAATCGACGTGTTCTTTATCTAAAAAATTTGTGGGTTCGTCGAGCAATAGGACGTCAGGGCTTTCAAGCAAAAGTTTTCCAAGAATTACTTTTGCTCTTTGCCCTCCGCTTAAATTTTCTAAAAGGGTTTCAGCGCCGATCGCCGTAATTCCAAGGCCATCTGCAACTTTTAAAACCATACTTTCGATTTCATAAAATCCGCGATTTGCAAGTAAGCTCTGATAATCCGAGGCTTTTTGGGCGGTTTTATCACTAAAATTTTCAGACATGCTTTCATAAATTTTATTAAGCTCACTTTCAACTTGGTATAAATCGTCAAAAGCGGTTTTTAAGTATTCAAAAATTGTGAGTGTATGGTCAATTTCAGCGTGTTGATCAAGATAACCGATTTTAACATTTTTCTGCCAGCGAATATCACCTGTATCGGGTGTAATTTCATTTACAAGTGAACGCAAAAGTGTAGTCTTTCCGGTCCCGTTTTGGCCGACAATACCGATGCGTTCGCCTTTAAAAAGTTCAAACTCGGCATTTTTATATAAAACTTTATCCACGAATGAATGTGTTAAATTTTTGACGATTAAAATCCCCATAACTCCTCCTATAAAAGATTATAAAATTCAGCGTACACACCGTTTTGAGACAGCAATTCTTCATGCGTGCCTTCTTCAGCAATTTTGCCGTCGGCCATAACAAGAATTCTTTTTGCGTTTTTAATAGTTGACAGCCTGTGCGCAATTACAATTGTCGTGCGGTTTTCAGCCAGTTTTTCCATGGATTTTTGGATAAATCTTTCACTTTCGTTATCAAGGCTGGAAGTTGCTTCATCGAAAATTAAAATCGGCGGATTTTTCAAAAATACTCTCGCAATTGCGAGCCTTTGTTTCTGCCCGCCGGAAAGTCTTGCCCCTCTTTGACCTACTTGTGTGTCATATCCGTTTGGCAAATTCATAATAAAATTATGTGCATACGCATTTTTCGCGGCTTTTATAATTTCTTCGTTGGTCGCGCTTGGCTTCCCATAGCGAATGTTCTCTAAAATTGTTCCTGAGAATAAAAATGCGTCTTGTTGCACAAAACCTATGTTTTTACGTAAATTTTCAAGTTTTATATTTTTTATATTAATTCCGTCAACTAAAATTTCACCACTTGAAACATCGTAAAATCTTGGGATCAAATTACAGAGTGTAGATTTACCAACGCCGGAAGAACCAACCAGAGCGATATATTGGCCGGATTCTACGTAAAGATTTAAATTTTTGAAGATTTTTTTATCAGCCTTTTCGTGTTTAAATGTAACATCATGAAATAAAATATTGCCTTTCACGTTTTCAAGCTCCACGGCGTTTTCAGAATCCACGATTTCGGATTTCGTTTCCACCATGTCCACGAACCTGTTATACCCCGCAATTGAGTGCCCCATAATCTCAATCATTTCCATAAAACCCCAAAGCGGCCCGATTAAAAGCATTTCACACATTGTAAAAATCGGCAAATCCGCAAGCGATAAGAGGTTGTTTATGATTAAAAGCGCTGAAGTTGTAATTACGAGCGGGATGTAAAGCGAAGCTTGCGCAAACATTCCGGAATAGCTCCAACCAAGGATTTTAAATGATTCCCTTTGACTGCTGACAAAATTTTGGTTGGAATCCTCAAATTTTTGAATTTCTAAATTTTCATTCGTAAACGATTTTGTAGCACGGATCCCCGCAAGGCTGTTTTCAATTCTTGCGTTAACAATTGCCAATTTTTTGAAATTTTTTTCAAAAGCTTTGGTAAGCTTTGGCATAAACCACAAAATATATACGCAAACAATAGGCACCAACATGGTTGCAACGATTGCAAGCTTCCAGTTAATCCAGCAAAGAACCGCCAAAACTCCGGCGAACCTAACCACAAAAAAGAAAATTTCTTCGGGAAATCTATGCAAAAATTTGCTTAAATTATTTAAATCCGTGGTAATTCTCGACATTAATTCTCCGGTTTCGTTTTTATCAAAAAATTTATGCGAAAGTGTTTGGTAAGTTCTAAAAATTTCGTTTCGCATATCATTTTCGATGTTTGCGCCCATCAAACTGCCTGTAAACATCACGTAATAATTGCATCCATACTGCAAAATCAACATAATTATCGCTGCGCCAAACAAAATTAGAATAGTTTTAACGGCAGCGGTATATTCAAAATTAATCGCATTATTTGTCACATACCTCATCATTGCCGGAATGCTTATTGAAATTAGCCCCGACATCAAAGACATAAATAAATACGAAAAGAACATTTTTTTGTATGGCTTATAATATGAAATTAATTTTTTTAATCGTTGTTTTGAGTTTTTGATTTTCATAATTTTCTCCTTATTGTGGCATATATAGCTGTTTCGTTTGAAAAGCGTCTAATTTTTATAACTTTCTCCCAGCCGACGGCTGGGAGAAAATACACGGATAAATTTACTTTTGAGAACTGTTTTAAATCGTAACAGCTATAGTAAAAGCCTTTTGAAACAGTGACATTTTTGTTTTTCCTCCGCATTCTGCTGGGGAAAAAACGGTAAATACCACGCTTCTAAATGGTTTTTGCTATACCCCCCAGTGCTGAAAGCCGTTGGAACTTGAATCTGGGGACTTTTTGTTTTAAGTATAGCTACTGCTCCCTAAAAAAGCAAATTTGCCCGCGCACTCTCACCCAGCGAGCCTGCCGAGAGAGAGCACGTAAATATAGCTGTTTTTTGAAAAACACTATATAGTAAAAGCCTTTTGAAACCGTAACATTTTTGTTTCCCCTCCGCATTCTGCTGGGAAAAAAACGGTAAATACCATGTTTTTAAATGGTTTTGGATATAACTCCCCCGCCAAAGGCGGGGGGGAAGAAGAGATTTCAATTATTTTGAAACATGACCGAAAAAAGTATAAATTTTAGGTTATGGCCCATGTTTTGAGACACGGCCCAAAATTGAAAATTTTCTCAAAATATTTTTTATTATTGACACTACGACAATAAATATGATAAAATGTAATTCGTTGTACAAGATGCGGGTGTAGTTCAATGGTAGAATTCCAGCCTTCCAAGCTGGCAGCGTGGGTCCGATTCCCATCACCCGCTCCATTATAAATTAATATTATGGAGAAGTACTCAAGTGGTGAAGAGGCTCCCCTGCTAAGGGAGTAGGTTGGGAAACTAACACGAGGGTTCAAATCCCTCCTTCTCCGCCAGTGTGGCGTTAGTTAAGGGAACTGACGCCGAAGATTGAAACATTTCGAATCCTCACCTTGGTTTTGAAGTTTTTTGTTTGCTGTGAATCTAGTTGTGAGCCAAATTAATTGGTAATATCTTTTTTCCCACGCCCATAGGCGGGGGGGAAACAAAAATGCCATTATTTTAAAAGATTTTTATTATATCAGGTAAGTTTTGGTTGTAGCCGATTCGCAGAAAGCCGACTTTTGGCCAAGTGCACCATGGTTGCTATCAATCCCACCGCTGCTGTTATCCCTGTTACTATTCCTGCTACTAACAGTGGGGTTGGCGTTCTTGTTTTTGTGGTTACCGTAGTTTTGGCTGTTCCAACCTCAGCCACATTTCTAGCTGCAACAATTTCAGTTGCTGCACGGATCAACGCATTTTCGAAGTCTTCCATTCCAGCGCCTGATGTAGCACTTACGCGGTATAATTCCATATGATGTTCTGTCGCTTTCTTCTCAATGAGTGCCGAATTATCGTCCGTACCTTCAGCATCTATTTTAGTTGCCACTAAAATACGCTTTGCATCTGGGCAGATGGTTTCTACTATTTTCATCCACGCATCAACACTCTCTTCTATACTAGTTCGAGTCCTATTAACGGCAATGACCACTATGTTCGCGTTCCTACAATGTGTTTTGGTTGTGCTAAGAAGGCTTTCGTTACCGGAGGTATCCCAAAAATTAAGATAAAGATTATTATCGCATTCTTTATGCATAAAGTTTATTCCTTCGGTAGAAGAAATGTTTTCCTCAACTTTCCCATTCACTACTTTCTGAAGCAATGCTGTTTTTCCTACTCCTGAATCTCCCAAAAGCGTCACTTTGACTGCTTTGACTGCTTTGTGCGCAGAAACATTAATTAAATTTGAAAACACAAAAGAAAACGCGCAAATCAGTGCAATAAATTTTTTAAATTTCATAATATTGATACTCCGTCATTTTTTAATCTAATTTAGGGTCTAATTCCCCGACCTTCTAGGTCGCGGCTCCAATGATTTTTGCGGGCGGCTTCCGAAGGAAGCCTGCCAAGTCCGCCGTAATGCCCCGTATGCTCTGCA
>JAISWM010000002.1 GCA_031270785.1 Oscillospiraceae bacterium | reverse complement strand
ACAACAAATTCAATATATGTAGGGGCAGATAATATGGGAAATGATATTAATAAACTATTAGAGGACAAAGAATTTGTTGAAAAAATACTTATAATGCCAACTCTCGAAGAAATACAAAAAGCATTTTTGGATAGAGGAGTAGAAATTTCTATAAAAGAGCTCGAAGAAATTGCTAAAAATATATCCAAGTTAGTTAGCGAATCAAAACAAAATGAAAAAATCGCAGATAGTAAAATGGAAAATATCTCGGGAGGCATCAACGTACATGAAATTGTACGTACGGCGGTTCTCGTGATAATGTGTGGAAGCACAGTACATATAGCGAATAAAGCTAGTGGTGTGTTCGATAGCGCTAACTTGGTTCTCAGAAACACAAACCAAGCCGTTGTCCACGCTAATCAAACTCTTGGTCGTGCAGACCAAACTCTTGATTGTGCAAACCAAGCTATTGGCAATGCAACCCATGTTATTAGCCACGCCGACCAAACCCTTGACCGTGCCGACCAAATCGTTGGTCACGCCGACCAAATCGTTGGCCATGCCGACCAAACCCTTAGTTATGCAGACCAAGCCATCAATAGTGTAAATCAAGCAGTAGCTCGCGTGCAGGCTGGAATGTTTGGACGATTACTTTTTGGTGGTAGGCCAAATTAATTGATAATATCTTTCCCTCGCCCATGGCGTGGGGGTGGAAGGAATTTCAACTATTTTGAAGCATGACCGGGAGTCAGAAGGGAAAACCAAAACGCCACTGTTTTAAAGGGTTTTTACTATATATCAGCTATAAAAAATACTTAAATCTATCTATTATATAATTTACATCTTCATCACTGAGTAAAGTGTGCAGCGGAAGTGTTATTTCATTTTTATACATATTATAAGCGTTTGGGAATTTTTTTATGCTAAATCCTAAATTTTTATATGCTGTAAACATTGGCAGGGGTTTATAGTGAACATTTGCCGGAATTCCTTGATTTGCTAATGCCCTTATAAACTCATTTCTATACGACTCATCTTTACCGCTGAGCCTTACCATATAAAGGTGATTACTTGACTCTTTTGACTCGTTATTATGCTTTAATATTTGAATGTTTTCGCTTTTTAATCCAACATCGTACATATTGACTATTTCCTTACGCCTTTTTAAAAGATCTTTGTATCTTTTAAGCTGTACTATCCCAATAGATGCCATAATATCAGTCATGTTACATTTATATGCAGGGGAAACTATGTCATACTCCCAACTCCCAAGTTTGCTTTTTTCCAGGGCGTCTTTTGATTGCCCGTGAAGTGAAAGCAGCATGTACTGCCTATATATGTCTTCATTACTTAAACCATCTATATCTTTCCACGTAACTGCTCCGCCTTCGGCGGTTGTTAAATTCTTTACGGCGTGGAAAGAAAAACTTGTAAAATCCGCAATATTTCCGCACATTACACCGTTTTTTGACGCGCCAAAAGCATGTGCGCTGTCAGCTAAAACAACTACTCTCCCAATAGCTTTTTGAATGTCGTTGTTAGGAGTAAATATTCCTCGTTTTTTATAGACTATATCAAATATTTTATCGTAATTGCAAATTACTCCCGCCAAATCTATTGGTATAATGGCTTTAGTTTTTTCATTTACAGCACTATATAGTTTTTCATAGTCCATTTCAAAATTATTTGGAGCTGTATCTATGAGTACAGGAGTCGCTCCAACATGAAGTATAACGCTGCAAGACGCGGTATAAGTATAAGCGCATGTAATTACTTCATCTCCCGACCCTATTCCAAGCAGCCTGAGGGTAAGTTCCATACACGCTGTAGCAGAATTTAAGCATACGGTTTTTTTAGTTCCGCAAAACTTAGCAATTTTATTTTCAAAAAATTTGGTTTTAGGCCCGGTAGTTACCCACCCTGAGCGGAGTGTATCGCTTACTTCATCTATTTCTTCCTGAGTTATATCCGGAGGGGAAAAATGTATGTTGTGTTTATCTTTCATAGTAATCCACCTTCTTTAACGTAGCGACTATTCTTGAAAAAAGTAAATTTATTCACTCGGTTGCTCCCAGCCATCGACGGGGGAAATTCATTTTAAAAAAAGTTTTTTTGGGGAAAAAAGTATTAGCTATATATTTACATTTTGGCAACCGCCGCCAATGCCCCGATAATATGGTTGCTGTTTTTGAAAAAAGTAAATTTGTTCATAAAGTTTTTGGGAGTTTAAAAATATTAGCTATATATCTACCTTTTGGCAACCGCCGCCAATGTCATAAACATTATTTTTAAGTCGTAAAAAAAATTAAAATCCTTTATGTATTGCAGATTGATTTTCATTTTTTGAGGTAAAACCAAATTAATATACGCTTTTTCAGTATCATCAAATTTATTTAAAATTTCTTCCTCATTCTTAAACGCTATGCTCGCTGCAGACGTAACACCTGCCGGCAAAAGAAGTGTTGCCATCATTTCGCTTGTATATTTTTCGGCATATTTCGGGACCTCGGGCCTGACTCCTACAAATGATAGATCTCCAATAAAAATATTTAAAAGCTGAGGCAGTTCATCTAACCTAAACTTTCTAATTGTTTTACCTACTTTGGTTATACGGCTGTCGTTTTTTTTGGTTACTTGAGTTCCAAACTTTTCTGCATTGTGAATCATAGACCTAAATTTATATATGTTAAATGTTTTCCCGTATTTTGTAACCCTTTTTTGTTTAAAAATTACTTTTCCTTTTGAATCCATTTTTATAGCTAAAGCTAAGATAACAAAGGCAGGGCACAAAATTAATATTAATACGCCCGAGCAAATAATATCAAATATTCTTTTAATTACCAAACTTTTCTTCTTTTTCTGAAGTATCTGATAATAATATAATATTTCCTTGGTTTGCATATTTTTGGGGAGATCTGCCCAATTAATCAGCATAATATTTTCTCCTCCCGTACCGGCCGTTAAAATTATACACCGGTACCGGCGTATTTTCAATAGATTTGATTTATGCTGCTTTTGAACAAAAACTCGGTTCGTGGAAATTTCTTTCCCCGCAGGCTAGCAAAAAAAGACCGCCAAAGTTTAGATTTTTTTAATTATAAATGCTATATTATTAATATAAGGCTAATATAAAATGTTCAAGAAACGCCAAATAATTATGTATTTTAATCTCTGTTGACATTCCCGAAGTTTTATAGTATTACTAAGTATGGAATAAAAAATAAATTATAAAACGAGGAGGAAACCATGAAAAAATTATTGTCTTATATTGTTCTGTTTGCACTATCAGTACCTTGCTTTAACGCTATGCCGGGTGAACCTGGTATTAGACCGAAAAACCCTGGTGAGTTTAGATCCGCATATAACCATTATTGTGGATTTAAATATTCGCCGAATGCTGTTAATAGGGTCAAAGTTTATGGTACTACACTGCAGGTGAATTTATGTCATTTAAGCGTACATGAGGCACGGATTGCCTATTATGATGCGATGTCATTATTTGGTGATGAGGAAATTGAGAAAATTGAGGAAATAGAATTTATAACAGGACAAGGGATTCGTTCCCCCGGTGGCATTCCTGCAATAAGAAACATGGTTATGAAAGAAATTAGTAATTTGGAAAGTGAGAGATTAATGGGGTATATTAAGCGCGGAAATGCGGGAAGAGTTATAGTTCGGCGAATACCAACTATACAAAAGCCAACACCTGCCGCATCATTACAGAATAAATAGTCAACAAAATTATACTACTATTTCCGAACAAAAACTCGGTTCGTGGGAATTCACTTTCCCCGCAAGCTAGCGAGAAAGTAAATCAAACACACATCAGATTTTTAATCTAATTTAGGGTCTAATTCCCCGACCTTCTAGGTCGCGGCTCCAATGATTTTTGCGGGCGGCTTCCGAAGGAAGCCTGCCAAGTCCGCCGTAATGCCCCGTATGCTCTGCA
>JAISWM010000111.1 GCA_031270785.1 Oscillospiraceae bacterium | reverse complement strand
CGTTTAAAGGCACCGCGGGCCAATTCTACATGTTGGCTATGCGCTTTAGTGTCTTCACCCCAAATTAAAACCGAAACCCCCAAATCGCATAAACAATCATTTCCTGTGTTAATATCCGTCAGCACCTCTTCTACTGCTTCATGTCTGTCAGCAATACCCTTCGTAATCGGCATTTCCGGAATCATCCCTGTGAGTTGTGCCTCTGTCCGGAACTGCTTCAACCCTTCCTCTTTTTCTCGCTTCCGCAGATTAACAACAGTAACATGCGGTATTTGTAAATCTATTCCAGTGGAAGCAGTTAGAGGATGCACAATGAAACGCTCCGGTAAATATTCTTTTTTACCACCTATACAAAACTCCTCGCCCTGCTCCTGCAACGAAAGAATAGTTAATTTCTTTCGTCCAACACACATTTGTCCCGGAACAGTATTATCTACAGATGCCTCAAAAGCATCAAAATTATGAGTAAAATCTAAGCCCGCAAATTGATATTTCAAGTTGTTAAAATCCTCAAACCCCATTGTCTTGGCAGACATTTCCTTAAAATCGTTCAACATGGCTTGCAATTCATACCCCAAACTCCTGCACTCCGACCTGCGTTTATCAATATTTTTAAACATTTTTGGAGAAATAAATTTGCCCATACGGTTGAAAAACGTAGTAAGCGGAGACCCTTCCTTCTCCACAGGGCATATTTCTAAAAACAAAAATGACCGGAACTGCATCGCCGGTTTATCAGCAAGAGAAATCCAAGCATTTCTAACCACGCTGTTTTCGTCAGTACCGGCAACAGGTATATTTTGTTTGGATTCAAAATAAATATCCATTTTCATGAGGTTAGCATACCCCGGCAACTCGTTGATGAAACGATTTATTTTCCCGTTTAATTCCAGCAAGTCGGCATAATTACAGCCTTCATACTGATAGCCTTCAATACTCAAACCATAGACGGCCCTTCCGTCTTTCAGCACATAAACTTCATCCTCAAAATGAAGATATGGCAATACATCATCGTAGGTTGCCCGTTTCATTTTTTACTCCTTGTACAATTTTAGGTTGTATAAATTTATAACTTATGACACTGAACAGATATTTTGGATACTTGCTTTTACCGGTGCGCTGCATAAACTTTATAATAACAATCAGAAATATTATCCCCAGACTATAATAACCAACACCTAAATCCAATCCAAGAATAGGCTTAATAAATATCGGTAATGCGATATAGCCTAATGCGTATAACACTACCACATAAAAGTCATTCAGCGGTAATCCAAATAGCCGGGCCTCTTTTTCCAAAACTTTATAGCAGGGCACCTTTTCCATTCCGTTATTATGCTAAAAACACTTGCAATACATCAGAAACGTCACCTGGAACCAAAAAAGCCATATCCTTATTTACAATACCGCCGACAATACCGCTAATAACGCGGAATACAACGGCACCGCCTATCACATACCCTAGTTGTTTCAGCGCTTCTTTTTTCCCTTGGAAAAATTGAATTAATAACCATAGACCCGCTATTCCGACAGCAACCATTAGCACAACGTCAATGATAGGTTGAATCTGACCTGTCCAAAGCGATTTAATTTCTTCTGACGCATCTTGAGCCATTACTGCAGTTGTTATAGTTAACAACATGCTAATAAACAAACATCTTTTTTTCATAACTTTAAATATTAATTATTACCAAACAAATACTTTTTCAAATCGTCCACAGAGCAAACACCGTTACGCTCGTTACATAATCTACTTACAAATTGATTAGCAAGCACTTTTACACCATACGATAAACGATGATATGTTTTCACTTGAGCATCAATATACACCGAAATTTTTTCCTCGATATGAGTATCACTTGTCACCCATTTTAAGAACATTTTTTCTGCCGTTTCCAGCATATTAAAATCGTCAAAGTATACTCGAGAATTTAACCGCTTAAAACAATCTAACAAGCCATACAGAAAATTATTCACAAAAATATTTCGTCGTTCCATGTTCCGCCATTCTTTGTCTTCCACCACACTTCCATGCCGTGGCGCAAAATTAAACAGGCAAGTATAAGCCCATCTATGGCCCGGACTGTGTACAAAACGATAAGTGAATGAAAAATTTTTATCTCTATTGTACGTAATCAAATAATCCAATTTTTGCTTTAAATCACGCTTAACATACTTTGCATCTTTCGCACACCCGGCATTGGTTCCACTTCTATATGTAATTTCAACACCTGCAATGTGACACAGCTCAGCAAAAGAAGGGGTATTTTCTATAGTTGTGCTTGTGTGTCCATTTACATACATTAAATCACGTAAATCAAGTAGAAACAGGTACAATCTTTCTGATTTATTACTTCGCAAGTCGACTAAATTTTCTTTAGCGCTTACCAAAAAATATTCTGTTAAATTACCCACTATATCAGGATTCAAAACATAACGGTACAAAACCTTTTTACCCCCCCGACTTTTCGTGAAAACGACTTCCAATTCTTTCAAAACCTGTACGCTTGTCAACTTATCATATATTACTTCTTCTTCATTACTTCTTTCATTACTTTTTCTTTGTACAACTTTTCTGCCTCCCCGCATCAGTACAATATTGCGGGATAACAAAATGTACAAGGCATTCTCCAGCACCGAATCAAAAATACGAAAACCGGGATCTTTAGCCTGTCGATCATACATGGCTTTAATTTCCATTTCAGTTTTACCATGTAGTTGCACAGGATCTTTAGCCTTTCTTTTTAAATTAAACCTGTCTAACTGGTATTTGGCGGCAAATTCATCAGGATCCAAAATTCCAAAACCAAAAATGTTATACTGATAAGTTTCGCAAAAATAATAGACCAGTTGAACAGTTACATGTTCGGCCTCTTCCATCAATCCGCCAAAGTAATCAATGTTGTGTGCGATGTTTTTATCCAAACGCACCAAAACGCCATTATCTGTACATTTTTTATTCATCTTTAAACAGCTGCACGAGTACGAATTTTTACAAAATCAATTTCTTTATTAACGCTTACCGTCATTTGTTCTAAACGGCAATCAAGGTCTTCAACCCTATACACAAAGCGCCCGCCTCTCTTTACGACCGGAAATTTATCCTTATACCGATGAAAAGTTCTCTCCGATATTTCGAGATATGCTGCAGCTTCCCTCGCATCCAAATACTTCTTTTTTACATAAGTCTGCTGAACTGTCATAGGAGCACTGGCCCGTACTAATCCCGTTACTTCTGAAAGCATAATCTTCAACGCCACTACATCTTCTCGTAAACCTGCTATTTCTTCATAAATGTCCATAAATCTAAACCATTAATATTATAAAAGTGATACAGAACCAAACAAAAAAACCGAAACCAATGATACATTCAAAAAGATTAATCCTGCCCTTTCCCCGTTGTACAACAGCCCATCCATATAGGCCGCAAACACCTATCAAAAACAAAAAACAAAAAAGTATGCGCCACGAAAAATTTCCTACCAAAATTTTTCCACAGAAAAACAGAAATATTAATAACAGTACACTCTGTACAAAAAACAAACGAGTAAACTGCTTCGCTCTCACCTGCTCTTTTGTATATTTAGTTTTTGTTTTCATATAATCTTGAAAAATATTTCTTCTTAAAATCTTCGTCACTCAAAGGTTTTTCCAACATATCCTCTCTCACCTGTGCCACTATATCCTTTATTGACGATTGAACTTTATTTCTTCCCTTTTTTTGATTTTGAAAATGTGCGGATAACGTTTCCGGTGACTGTTCTTCTCGCGCATCTTTCATAAAATCTGCCCACGTTTTGGGTGGATCCGGCACAATATCTTCGTCACTTTCTTCATTTTCATCAGGTTGATAAGTAAAGAATCCACCACTTTCATCTTCATCACCACTATCACATCCGTCATCTACAACCGAAGTAATGCCTAATTCCATCTTTACTCCCTCTATTTCTTTTACTTCTACATTTTTAGCTTCGCCAACTTCTATCTTATAAATATTTTCATCATAAAAAATTTGCAAAATGTCATTTTCCTGGTCTATATTTTTCTCGACTTTAACTTTTTTACCACATTTGAGGTAATACAAGCAAAAAATAATAATAACGCATAAACTTATAACTACTAATAAATCAACTCCATCAAACATTTGTTCAAAAAATTTTCTTCCAAACGGTCGTTTTTTTAATCAACAAATAATTCTTATTTTTGCTTAAAAATCAAAAAGATGATTGAAGATAAAGCGATAATAACAACTGTGCTGAAATGCGCCGAATACTTAAATCAAATACAAATACCAACATTTTCGATTAAACAGATGATTTATTCACAATTGAAAGATTACTCGTTTGCAGATATTAAAAAAATTGCCGATGATGAAGACATTCTCTTTTTGATGATGATAACCGAAGACGAAAACGATGAAAAACAAACAGCAAAAAAAAGGAATACTAAGAGGGTACGCGAGGGTAAGCCTTGACAAACAGGATCTAACTCGTCAAATCATCGAACTGAAACGATTCGGAGTTAAAACAGAAAATATTTACAAAGAAAAAAAATCTGGAAGAACTCAAAAGAATAGGATCGAATTACAACGATTATTAACAGACTTAAAAGAAGGTGATGTTATGGTTGTGGAAGAATCGTCTCGATGTGCACGTAACTTAAGAGATTACCTCGCAATTATTGAGAAATTATCACAAAAAAAAGCAAGCATTATATCCATCAAAGAGCCTTACTTCTCTACCACGGATGACTCGCCGCACGGAGAACTCATCAGAAATATAATGATGTCTTTGGCTCAATTCGACGTGAAACTAATATCACAGCGGACGAAGGAAGGGCTGGCTGTTGCTGCTGCTGCCGGCCGGTATGGTGGACGGCCACGAGGATTATCAAAAAAAAGTATAGTGAAAATGAAAAAAATACAAACAATGTGGAATAATCGTAACAAATCAGAGCCAAAAATGAAAGCAATAGAAACGATCTGTAAAAAAATGAAAATCAGCATATCAACGTTTTATAAATATAGACGATATAACTTGAAAAACTAATCATCGAATCAACGTAAATAGTTAAAATACTAAAATATATTTATATATTTCTATTATTTTATTAAAAATGACTTTATTTCTTCCAGTTCTTCATAAATAGTTGTGGCTATTGTGCCATTTTCCGTAACAACGCCCAATTGTTCAAATATAGATTTATTCATCATTGATAATTGTTCCACCGCCTGTCTGACTTCCATATTTGTCTGCTCCACATCTTTAAGAAGAGGTTTCATTTGTCGCCGCTCAAATTCTCGAATGAATGCGATAACTTGACTTAAACGTTCAGTATTTTTTTCGATGGCCATCTTAGCCGTTATTTTCGGCTCCCTGGGATCATCCCCAGTAGTTTCAAAATAGATTATAGCCGCAGAAATAAACTCGTCAGGCGTTCGGAACCCATGTTTATCTATAAATTTACGTAAATTTTCTCGTGT
>JAISWM010000105.1 GCA_031270785.1 Oscillospiraceae bacterium | reverse complement strand
TATCTGAGTGAAAGGAATAATGATACTCCTGGAATTAAGGTATATCATAAGATAAACAGTGTATTTGATAATCTTTCATTAGCGGCAGTTGTTAATGGCTCTACATTTTGCGTACATGGGGGGATTTCTCCTGGCTTGGATCTTGACCAAATACAAAATATAACGAAACCTCTACAACACGATCAGCTTGAAACCAAAGATATTAATGGTAATCAAAGAGATGCATCAAAATATAATAGTTTAGCTTTAAATTTAATGTGGAGCGACCCTTTAACGTGCGTTAATGAGTTTCGCCCAAATGATACTAGAGGACATGGGCAATTCTTTGGTCCTCGACAAGTGGATGAATTTCTCAGCGCACATGATTTGAAACGTATTGTTCGTGCCCACGAGAAAGAAAATAATGGCTTTCGCGATGTTTTTGGTAATGGCCGCATAATCACACTGTTCTCCGCACCTAATTATTGTGGTGAAAAAAACAAAGGAGCAATAGCAATTATTGATGGTATGCTTATTAGATTTAAACATATGAAGTAAATAATACCACGTTTTTAAATCGTGTATCCAAATAATTGGAACTTCTTTTTTTCCCCCGCCCTCGGCGGGGGAAAAACGTAAATAATACCACGTTTTTAAATCGTGTATCCAAATAGTTGGAACTTCTTATTTTTCTCCGCCCTCGACGGGGGAAAAACGTAAATAATATCACGTTTTTAGGTCATGTCTTCAAATAGTTGAAACTTCTTCTTTTCCCCCCCGCCCTCGGCGGGGGGGGACGTAATAATACCACGTTTTTAGGTCATGTCTTCAAATAGTTGGAACTTCTTATTTTCCCCCGCCCTCGGCGGGAAAAACGTAAATAATACCACGTTTTTAGGTCATGCCTCCAAATAGTTGGAACTTCTTATTTTCCCTCCCGCCCCCTCGGCGGGAAAAACGTAAATAATACCACGTTTTTAAATAATTTTTGCTATAGCTATAAAAAATTTACTATATTTTCAAACGTATGTAATAATTCCCAAAACTGCGATGTTATTTTGCTTTAAAATATCAATGGTGTTTTCAAACTCGTCGTATTTAGAATGGCAATACTTTTCTATAAGAAGTATATTCTTGCAAATTTTTGCGTACTCAAGAGCCTGCGCAAAAATATTTACCGGCGGAAGATTTATTATAACTAAATCATTATTTTTTTCTTTTTCCACTAATTCTTTCAATTTATTTACGCTGATATTTTGAGTTTTTATTTTTTTAAAGCCATCGCCCGCCGTTTCATTTAAATCATAGTTTTTATCATTTATGTCTATGTCAGCAGTAATTAAACAAATTTTATTGCCTTGTTTACAAATGTTTTCACAAACATTTTCGCAAATTGTATCTTTACCTTTTTTATCTGTAAAGCTGCTTGCCATTCCAATAACGTTTATTTCTCTATTTGCTGATATATCCAGTATTGCGTTTGAAACGTATAAGTATGATTGACAAAGGCGATTATATTTTCTGAGTTTGCCGTAATTATTTACACTTAACATTATGTTTTCTCCCCATATTTAATGTCTACATTTATCTCCCCTATAACAGGTATTTTATATGCGGTAAAGTCTGATTTTCTATTAAGTGTAGGATTTAAAAAAGCGTATATTATCAAATAAGAAATTAATAAAAACAAAATTAGCATTGTAGGAATAATAATGCACTTTATAATTGAAATTACAGCAAATTTCAAAGGAGAACTCTGAGAAGGTGACGCGCTTTGTGCGGTAGAATCAAGTAATAATAATTTATCTTGCTGCGAAAGATTAGAAAAATCTACTACTTTGTCTGACTTACCAATATATTCTATATTTGCATTTTTGATTTGACCGTCTGCAGACATTATTAAAAATTCTTTTAAATATTCCAAAACATCTTTTGACAGCTCTTCATTATAGGATTTTGCAGCTACATTTATAACCATCGTATTTGCTTGCCTTTTGCATTGATAAATATCTTTAATATGCTGAAAATTTAAGTTCTGTGGTTTGACCGGTACTTCTTCCCTGCCTATGTTCGTATATTTAATAATGTCCTCTTTGGCGTATTTGGATAAAATTTTACCATATAAATGTTCCAAACAGTAATCTGTATTAATGATAGCTACATAATCATCGGGTAATGATTTATAAAACCCGGACTCAATTTTATCTGATGAACTTTCGTCCATGATAGGCTGTACATAAAACGAAGCTACAGATACGTTCATATTCATAGTATTATTTGTATAAACTACTTTCATAGAATCCGTTATCCTAGGCAAGTTAATGCCCCCAAACAACGCAATACACCCCAGTAACACTAAAAATATCATTACTATGTTTTTTCTAATTACAGACCATACGTCCATTATCCCGAATTTTTCAAACATTTATAATCTCCCTTGTTAAGATGAAATTATCCTTTGGGGCGGTAAATAAAAAACCGCAGCCCGCCGCGCTTAAGCCAATGTGAGCGAAGCGAACTAAGTTTAAAGTTCAGCTTAATTTAAAGCGGCTTAACCAAATTTTGCCATATAAAAAAATTTCCTGTAATACAGCAAAAATCATTTAGAAACACGGCATTATTTGCGTGTTTCTCCCCGCCGATGGCGGGGAGAAAAATCAGGCATTTTTGGATATAAAAGATTAATGTTTTGCAATTTGCAGCCTGTTATTCTTAAAAAAAGTAAATTTGTTTGCGTGCTCCTCCCCGCCGATGGAGGGGGAGAAAATTAGGCATTTTTGATATAAAAGACTAATTTTTTGCGATTTGCAGCCTGTTACTCTTAAAAAAAAGTAAATTTGTTTGCGCGCTCTTCCCCATTGATGGCTAAGAGAAAAATCAGGCATTTTTTATATGCATTAGCTATATTTTTTAAACGTTAATCATTTCAATAATACTGGAATTACGCAGTATTTTTTTCTGCCCATAAAAATCATTATTAAAAAGCACTTCAAGCACTTGGTCATTTCCCATATCTCTGGAATTCAAAACTTTCCCCGCACCAAATACATTATGTTTAATATTATCACCGATGTTAAATGAAAAATTAGATATATTATTTTTTGAGTTATACAATCCCCCCACAACCTGACCGAAATTCCTGGCGGAAACTGCGGATTTAACTCTAATTTCCTGAGCAGATCTTGGTTTTTCCTGCCCTGGTTCTAATTTTTTCCAATCTTTTGATTTGGTTTTTTCAATTAAATCTTCAGAAATTTCCGATAAAAACCTCGACGGCTTATTATGAGACGTACTTCCGAATATCATTCGACTATCTGAATTTAATATATACAATTTTTTCTTTGCTCTTGTTATACCAACGTACGCCAAACGCCTTTCTTCTTCTACATCTTCCTCGGCATAAATTGCTTGAATTCCCGGAAAAATTCCTTCTTCAAATCCGGGCAAAAACACATTGTTAAATTCAAGCCCTTTAGCGGCGTGCATAGTCATCATTATAGCAGCATCAGCCTTTTGATCATAACCATCTACGTCTGTCATAAGAGAAACTTCTTCCAAAAATCCGGATAAAGTCGCATTTTTCCCATTGTCTTTTTCGTATTTTATTATGTTACTTGCTAACTCTTTAATATTTTCGATTCTTGATTTTGAATCTTCTTTTTCCCCCTTGATAAAATCTATATACCCCGTTTTATCAATCAGCATTTCGTATAATTCGTGAAGGGCTACCTTTTCGCTTTTATACATATTAATAAGGTCGAATATAATATTTGAAAATAATTGCAATTTTGAAGTTACCCTCTGGAGCATTTCATAATTTGCAGAATTTTTTATTATCTCCAAAAGATTTACATTTTCCGCCTGAGCAATTTCTATTGCTTGATTTATAGTCCTTTCTCCAATAGACCTTCGGGGCTGATTTATTATTCTTCTGAGTCTTATTTCATCACTTGGGTTATTTATTACACTAAGATATGCAAGCATATCTTTAATTTCTCTTCTTTCATAGAATCTAGTACCCCCTATCATCCTATAGGGTATACCAGATTTTACAAAAATTTTTTCTATAACGTTTGACTGTGAATTCATCCTGTACAAAATCGAAAAATCAGAATATTTATATCCATCTTGAACTTTTTGTTTTATAATATCCGCTATATAATTTGCCTCATCGTGCTCACTATAAGCGGTGTGAACACTTATTTTTTCTCCTTCTTCATTTTGAGTCCACAAAGCCTTACCTTTACGGTTAATATTGTTCTTTATAACTGAATTAGCAGTAGACAAAATATTTTTGGTTGAACGATAATTCTGTTCCAACCTTATGATTTTAGCTGAAGGGTAAGATTTTTCAAATTCAATTATATTTTTAATGGTAGCTCCTCTAAATTTATAGATGCTTTGATCATCGTCGCCTACTACACAAAGGTTATCGTACCCTGAAGAAAGCATTTTAACTAAAAGGTCTTGGGCACAATTAGTGTCTTGATATTCGTCCACAAGCACATATTTAAACTTATTTTGATATGATCTTAAAACATCCGGGCATGTTTCAAACAGCCTAATGGTATTAACTATCATGTCATCAAAATCCATTGCGTCCGCTTCTTTAAGCCTTCTTTGGTACATTTCATAAACTTCGGCAATTTTTAAAAGCCTGAAATCATCTTGAGCATTATTTTTATACTCTTTTACATCCAGTAACTCGTTCTTGGCTTTAGAAATTTCATACAAAATGGACTTACACGGCAAAAGCTTGTCATCTACTTTCAAAGATTTACCGCATTCTTTTATAAGCCTCTTAGAATCATCAGTATCATATATGGCAAAATTGTTTGAATACCCTATCTTGTCCCCATGTGTTCTTAGTATCCTGGCACACATAGAGTGGAATGTAGACGACCAAACGCTCTGACTTTCAGGCCCTACTGCTATACTCAACCTTTCTTTCAGCTCACCGGCGGCTTTATTGGTAAATGTTATAGCGAGAATGTTATATGCCTTGACAGGATCCGATTGAATATATTTTTTTACCTCAAGGTCATTATTATTATTTTCGTATGCATTTTTCAGTAAATTAAGAATATCGTCTGTAATTTCCAAATTACTTTCATTACTATAATAGGCATTACCGTAATTAATCATATAGGATATTCTATTGACGATTACGGTAGTCTTCCCGCTCCCCGCACCGGCTAAAATCATAAGCGGGCCGTCTGTTTTAAATATCGCTTCCAATTGTTTATCATTCATTTTAGAGAACTTGCGCTCTAAAATTTTTTTTCTGAGATCAATAAATTCTTTCAAATTAGAATTTTTTTTCATATTAAACACCTTCCAAAAACTTTTTTCATCGTCTTATTATACCTAATTTTTTACTAAAATGCAAGTAAAATTTTTGTTTCCGCTCACCTATCCCCGCTGCAAGGCATACGGGGGGCATTACGGCGGGCTTGCACGCTCCCTTCGGAAGCACGCTCGCAAAAATCAATGAATACGCGGCCTATAAGGTCGATTGGTTGTGGGTCAAATTGGTTGATAATATCCTTTCCCCCCGCCATAGGCGGGGGGGAAAAGAAGGGATTTCAACTGTTTTGGGACACGACCCAAAATCTCCCGGGAAGTATTTTTATACGCCGTCATCGATTTTGATTGCAATCTGTAAAATTTACGGGCAGGTCTATTTTCAAAAATTTTTAATTTTGACCGTATTAAAATTTTTCTTATATATTTTTCTATAAATAATATATAACATCAAAGCAGCAACTAACACTGACACACTTAAAACAGTTCCAATATTATATTTTCGGGAACTAAACATTTGCTGATTGTCGATTTGCAAAAATTTTTCTTCTGATTTTATTAATTTATGATAATTCATAACTTTTGATTTTTCGCTATCATTTAAATCATCGTACGAATTTCTTGCAAATTTTAAAATATTAAAAGATTCTAACGTGACGTCGTAAGGGATTTGGCTTATTATATTTGAAACATTTGTTATATTATAATCCATATTATTTATTAAACAAATAGGCACATTGTTTACGTCTAATTCATTATTTAAATAAACGTCGCCTGATAAATCTTTATATTTGAGTTTTATAGTGTGTTCTCCAAAATCCAAATTATCTATTTGCAATATTCCGTTTTCATTAGTTGATACTTCCGCATTGGTTTTTCCGTCAAGTTTTATTTTTATCATGCGAGACCTTAAAATACCGGAACTGTCTTTAACAAGTACTTTTCCGCTGTAATTTTCTAAATGTTCGTTGTTTCTTTTTATTTTTACTCTTTGATAATTTACGGGCAAGTTAAATTTTCCGTGGTTTTTAAATGTTAATTCTAAAATATATTTATAAAGTATATCTGATAAATATCCGCCCTTATACTTTATCTCTTCGTTCATGACAGACGGAAATTCATAAAGCGTATAATCATTGCAAAGCAAAACTATTTCAGAGGTGTCATCTTCCCTGGAAAGTTCCTTTACTTCTTTGTTTGCCAATTCATCAAATATACTTATTTTTGTTACTCTGTTTCCTTCTTTATCTGTTTCATAATTATACGGCGTATTTTCAATATCGTACTCTATTCGCATTCCGGATATTTGAGGAAATCCCCCGAAAAGGCCCGTAAGTTTGCCGTTATTTCCTTCTGCCTTTTTTAGCTTGCCTATTCCTCTTTCAATCATTTTGAAAAGTTTATCAGGCGATATAATTTGTACCGATAATCTATTATCAAGCGGTAAAACATTTAAAACGTCTATCATCTTAATATATCCGGCGTCTATTTTAGACCTAACAGCGCCGCCGTTTTCAAAGGCCACCATCGGAAGGTTTGAATACGGAGTATCCTTTAAAAGTTCCTTGCCTTCTTTCATCATAGCGTCGCAAATAAGATCACCTAAATTCGTTTCAGTGAGTCTGCTGATATTTATTCCGTTATATGATCCGCCGTATAAAACATTTTCAGTTCTGCCAATTACTTTTTCTAATTCACCGGAAAAATTTGAATATAACTCGTTATATAGCTTGGTAATAGATTTATCCGGCGAGAAATCTCTGCCGATTTCCGCTGCGGACAATATTTGAGAACTTATAGATATATTTTGCGGGTCATCAAATTCTATTTGTATTTTACCTATATTTGACGAATTAACGCCTGTTTGAGATATCACCGTGTCATTTATTTTCTTAGTGGCTTTGGTGTGGCTGTGGCCGTCTATTATAATGTCAATTCCCGGAACTATTCTTGCTATTTCATTACTGGTTATTATATTCCCGGAACTTGTCTCGCCTACGTGCATTACGCCTATTATCAGATTGGCGCCTTCTGATTTTAATTTTTCCACTTCTTGTTTCGTGGTTTGAAGTTCACTTTTAAATTCTATATTTTCTAAATTTTCCGGAATGGTGGTTTTAGTAGTTTCACCAGTGGTTATACCGAAAAACCCTATTTTTATACCTTGTATTTCCCGAATAAACTCTTTTCCGTTACCGATACATGAATCTTTTAAAAACAATTCATCAGCTTCATAAACGTTAGCGGAAATTACAGGGAAATCGGCAGCTTTTGCGCACTCTTTAACCGCTTCACTTCCAAAATCAAATTCATGATTCCCAAGTACCATGCAATCATATGCTGCCGCATTCATTAATTTTATTATATCTAATCCTTTGCTATACTTTCCTAAAGGGCTTCCTTGAAGAGCGTCCCCCGCGTCTATAAGAAGCGAATTGGGTGTACTGTCTTTCATGCTTTTTACTATGTCCAAACCTATTTGAGTGAGCATTCCGTCTTTATATATACTATTTATATTCCCGTGCATATCATTGGTATGATATATAACTATTTTATTATTTTCTTTGGCAATCATTAAGAATGGATAAAATAAAAATATTAATAAACTCATTGTGCATAGTGATAGTCTAAACATGTTAGACATCTTTTGCATAATATATCCCCAATCCGCAATGTATTGCTACAGCAAAAACCATTTAGAAACGTGGTATTATTTACGTTTCTTTTCCCCGCCTTCGGTGGTGGGAAGAACAAAAATGCCACTGCTTGAAAAGGTTTTTGCTATAATGCCATTAAAAAATGTTTAATTTTTTACTACTCTTTCCGTCGTCGACGAGAAAAAGCCACACAAACAAATTTACTTTTTTCCAGTATGACAGCTATTAAGATCAACTATAAATAAATTATACTTTTTTTAATTTCAACACGCAAGGCTCAGATCTCTAGTTTTTAAGATGGGTAAATTTGGCAATTATAGCTGCTACATTTGAAAAAAGTTTAAATGCAGTAGCTATAGGGTATAGTGACATTTTTGTTTTTTCCCCGCCATGGGGCAGGGGGAAAGTACAAAAATGTCACTGTTTTAAAAGTTTTACTATAAGCCATCGCCCCGCCTTTTCGGCGGGGCGATAATTGCTGAAATTTAGATTTTTTTCAAGCGCAGCAGCTATACACTTTCAAATAATTTTTGGTTGTGGGCAAAATTAATTGATAATATCTTTTCCCCCGCCCCTGGCGGGGGGTGATAGAAAAAATTTCAACTATTTTGAAGCGAATTTTTTTTGTGAAACGCTATTGACATTAAATAATATTAATGATATAATTAATAATGTAGTTAGTTATATTAAAAATAAAGAAAAATGGGGAATAGTATGAAAAAGAAAATATTATCCATTTTATTAAGTACTGCATTAATTTCACAAATCGGCATGATTCCTCAGACGTCGGCAGTATATGCCGGTGGCGGCCGCCGAAACGTGGTTCAGTGCACGCAATCAGGTGACGAATCCCGGCTTTCTCGCGTATTGCCGTGGGTTATTGGCGGAACATTAACGGCAGCAGCAGGTATTGTATTGCACGGGCTTTACCATTCCCGACCAGATCCAGCAAAGCCAGTTCCAGAACCGGAACCAGAAAAATCACCGCCGGTGATTCGGATTCAGACAGTTTCAAAGAGAATTGCCGAGGCTAAAGTAATTTTAAATAGATATGAGAGCCTTGATACGATACCGGCTGACGAAGTATATCAAGCGTGTAATGCGGTAGAATCGGTGCTTAGAGATGAACCAAGTTTATTAACACGTGACGGTAATTTTATAGTAGTTGGCGATCTTCATAGTAATTTCGAAGCACTTTTATTTGTTATCAGACGTTTTTTAGCAGAAGCGCTTAATGGAACGCAAATTCTTTTTCTTGGGGATTATGTTGACAAAGGTGACGAAGCCCCCGGCGGGCCGCAAGGTGTTAAAATCGTCACTTTGCTTTTTATACTAAAAGTTATGTTCCCGGATCAAGTTTTTTTGCTACGCGGAAATCATGAAGATATCCAACAAAATATAATGTGTGGGTTTTATGAAGAATGTAAAAAAAAGTATGATGGCGTGGATGTTAGTGGAACCCAGTACGTACGCTTGAATCAGTATTTTGGAGAAAATGATACTGTTACTGGGACTAAGGTATATGATAGGATAAACAGTGTGTTTAATAATCTTTCATTAGCAGCGGTTATTAATGGCTCTACGTTTTGCGTACATGGGGGGATTTCTCCTGAAATAATGAGCGATTTCCGCTTAATAGAAAGCATATCAAAACCACTTGTAAGTTTTGATCGTGGTGGTGAATCCCCTCTTGGGAGAAATAAACTGGCAATGGATTTATTGTGGAGCGACCCTAAAGATGATGTTACTAAGTTTGAATTCAATGCTCCTAGAGAGAGTGGACAATTCTTTGGCCCTTCACAAGTGGATGACTTTCTCAGCGCACATAATTTTAAATGTATTTTTCGTGCCCACCAAATGGCAACAGATGGCTATAACGATGTTTTTGGTGATAGCCACATATTCACACTGTTCTCCGCACCTAATTATGGTGGTGCAAAAAACCAAGGAGCAATGGGAATTATTAATGTTAGGTCTATGAGATTTAAACGTTTTTCAAATACAGTATAGTAAAAGATTTTTAAAACAGTTATATTTTGCCTTTTCTCCCGCATTCGGCGGGGGGGAAATATTACCAACTAATTTGGACCACTACTCGATTTTGATTGCAATCTGTAAAGTTTACGGACAGGTCTAATGGAAACAGGTCCTAATAAAATTGCATATACTATCCATTCCCATCCCCCTGGACCCTTTTACTAAAATTTTGTCTCCGGCCATTATATTTTCCTTTATAAAATTATATATTTCCTCCATTTGGTCAAAATGCTTTACTTCTATATCGTGCTTAGAATATTGCTTTACCGCGTTTAATAAAAATTTTGATTCTTCTCCCATCGTGAGTAAAACATTGATGTTTTCAAGAGCTATATATTTTCCCAGGTCAAAGTGTATTTGATTGGATTTATCCCCAAGCTCAAGTATATCGGCAAAAATAAGAATATTCCTTCCTTCAGATTTTAAAGACATTAAAACATTTACAGCACTTTTCACAGAATCCGGGCTTGCGTTATAGGAATCGTCTATTAAAATTATATTACTCAGACGAAAGATTTGCTGCCTCATAGGTGCTCCCGCGTAGTTTTGCAGCCCTTTTTTAATATCATCTAAGTGAAATCCCATATCACTCGCCACGGCTATAGATGCCAGCGCGTTATAAACATTATGAACGCCTAAACACGGTATAGTTATACTGTCGCGGCAGGTTTGGGTTATCAAAGTAAAATTGGTGGTTTCACCATTCATGGTTATGTCTTCGGCTCTGAAAGGATATTGCCCGTTCATTCCAAAATATACTATGTTTTCTTTATCTGTTTTTGAAAGAAGCGGATTATCCCCATTTAAATAATATTTTCCGTTCTCTTTTTTTAAAATTTTTATTTTTTCATCTCTTGTGATTTCCACATTCCCGAAATTTTCTATATGAGATACTCCTATATTAGTAATTACGCCAAAATCCGCATCGACAGTATCGGCCAATATATCCATCTCACCTATTTCACTTACGCCCATTTCCAATACCAAAGCCTCATAATCAGAATTTAAATTCAAAAGCGTAAGCGGGGCTCCTATTTGTCCGTTATAATTCCCTTGTGTCTTTAAAACATTAAGGTTTACGGAAAGTACGGACGCTATCATTTCTTTAGTGGTAGTCTTCCCGACACTTCCCGTTATTCCAATAACAGGTATAGCGAATTTTTTCCTATAAAATTTTGCTATATTTTGCAAAGCTTCTTTAGTATTTTCAACTTCAATTAAAATTGCTTCGGGGAAATCACAAACAAAATCTTCTCCCTTTTGCACTAATGCGGCCACCGCCCCCTTTTCAAACACATCTTTAATAAAAGAGTGACCATTTACTTTTTCCCCGATAAAAGGAATGTATAAAGACCCTTCCGATACTTCTCTGCTATCTATGCGTACATTTTTTATAACCTTGTCTTCAATATTTGCGCCTTTTAGCACATTACCTTTTATCATCATTAATATTTCTTGTATACTCAGTGGTTCCATAAAATCCTCCTTGTATATAGCCAACGCCCTTGAAAAAGTTTAATTTTTTACGATTTTCTTTCCCCCCCCGCCATAGGCGGGGGGGAAGACATTATCAACTAATCTAGACCACCACCCGAAAAAAGAACTTATAGCTGTTACGATTTAAAACAGCCATCAAAAGTAAATTTATCCGTGTACTTTTTCCCAGCCGACGGCTGGGAGAAAGTTATAAAAATCAGATGCTTTTCAAACAAAACAGCTATACACTTTAACTTTTTTAGAATTTGTAGAGTTTTTCAGGAGAAACGGAAATCAAAATCTTTCAAAAACCACGGATTAAAAATTTTAAAACTTTTGCCTTTAAGGTAATTTAAATCTTTAAAATCATAATTTTCATCGAATTCAATTTTATAAGAGTATAGCAGCTGATATTTATATCCGTAAGTTTTATTTATGTTGCTATCCCCATATTTTTGATCCCCGAGTATAGGGCAGCCTATAGAAGAAAGATGAGCTCTTATTTGATGAGTTCTTCCGGTTAATAAGTCAATTTCCACCAAACTCAAGTTGTTTTTTTCTTTTATTACTTTATATTTAGTTTTGATATATTTATCTTTGTAGTTATTATCGTTGTATATTGCCACTTTGTTATTATATTTGTCTTTTTTCAAGAAATCCTTTAAGATGTCTTCCTTTTTAGGCATTTTTCCGCAAATTACGCATAAATAGTATTTTTTAATATGCCTTAATTTTAAGGCTTCATTTAATATTTTAAGACTTTGAAAATTTTTGGCGGAAATCACTATTCCCCCGGTATTCCTGTCTATCCTGTTTACCAGCGAGGGGGAAAAATTATTTTCAAGGTCGGGGCTATATTCATTTTTTAAATATAGATATTTTTTTATTCTGTTAATTAAGCAATCAAACTGCAAATTTTTATCCGGATGCACTATTAATCCGGGATTTTTGTCTGTTATAAGAATATTTTTATCTTCATATAAAATATTTAACTGAGATCCTGCATTTAAAAAATCTAATTTATTAGTTTTTTCGCTGAAAAATTCATCATTTATATAAAGATTTATTACATCGCCAAAATTCAGACGTTCAGATATTTCACAACGTCTGTCATTTATTTTTATTCTTTTTTTGCGTATATATTTATAGAGCAAGGCATGAGGAAGTCTGGGGACGACCTTTTTTAAAAAACTATCCAGTCTTTGTTTTGCATCGTTTAAATTTATTTTAATGTTTTTCATAACTTGATAATTGATTATCAACTTTCGTTTATTTTTTTATAGCAAAAACCATTTAGAAACGTGGTATTGTTTGCGTTTCTTTCCCCGAAGGCTTGTGGGGGGAAGAGTTACAAGAGTTTGATCATGTCTCAAAATAGTTGAAGCTTCTCCTTTTTCCCCCGCTAGACGGCGGGGGGAAAAGATATTACCAACTAATTTGGCCCACAACCATATAATGAATATATTAATATGAAATGGAATATACTTCCTACCAAAACAAATAAATGCCATATAAAATGCGCATATTTAATGTTTTTGCCTTTGCCGTATATAATAGCTCCTATGGTATATAAAATCCCTCCAATAAAAAACACCCAGACTTGATTGTTAGAAAAATTATTCAAAATAGGTTTTATAGCGATAAGTGCAGCCCAACCCATGGTTATATAACACGTCATTGAAAATTTAGCGAATTTTTTTAAATCTATAATATTAAGAATAATTCCCAGTATAGCCACAGACCATACCGCAGAAATTATTATAATCCCCCAAGCGCCTCCAATGGATATTATTGCTATTGGAGTGTAAGTACCTGCAATTAACAAAAATATTGAGCAGTGGTCTAATATTCTAAAAACTTTTTTTGATAAGTTTATTTTTAATCCATGATATATAGTGGAAACAGAATACAAAATCAATAAAGCAAAGCTATATATCAGACCGCACGTTAATTTTATATTATCACCTGTGAAATCTTTAATAAATAATATAAACGCTATTATAGATAATATAACCCCAAGTCCGTGAGTTATAGAATTTAAAATTTCTTCCGTGGCTGTGTAAAACGGAAGATCAAGCTTAGAGCAAATATTCTTTCTTTGATTAATTTTATTAAGATTTGTCAATATACTTCACCATATTTTAAAAGATTAAACCTGTCCGTAAATTTTACAGATTGCAATCAAAATCGACGACGGCGTATGAAGATACTCCCAGGAGATTTTGGGGTAGTGGTCCAAATTAGTTGATAATATCTTTCACCACCGCCTATGGCGGGGGGAAAAAAGAAGGGATTTCAATTATTTTGAGACATAACCCCGCAAGCTCACGCTGCCTCATAGGCCAACCCTCAAAGCATCTTACCGCACTTTACACAATATTGCAATAAAAACAACTGCTCTTCCTTTAAAAAAGTAAATCTGTTTGCACGGTCTCTCCCCGCGGGTCATGCCTTAAAACAGTTGAAACTTTTCCATTTTCACCGCGAATTGGCGGGAAATCCCCCCCAATATAGCTATTTCATTTGAAAGTGGGTCAAATTAGTTGATAATATCTTTCCCTCCGCTAGAATACGGTGGTGAAAAATGGCTCTTTTCAAAAACGCAGCTATAGGCGAAATAAAAGGTATGACTTTATTCATATAAAATTGTCTTGACTAAATAAATATTTTCGTGTAGAATATAGTAGTTATAGCTGTTTTACTTGAAAAAAGCATACTCATTTGTGCATTTTTCTCCGCAAGTTTGCGGAAAAAAAGTTACAAAAGTTTATACTTTTTAAATTAAATCACTATAAAATATTATATGGAGGTGCTGAATATGGAATTAAATGAAAATAGCCTTGATAATGTAGCCGGAGGAACAGGAAAAGTTATTAAAGATGAAAATGGGGAATTTTTTGTACTACCACCTCATGCTAAATCATTTTCTACATTAGAAGCAGCAAACACCTTTGCAGAAAATTTTGGTCATGGACCGCGCGGCAGGCATTGCTGTGGCGGCAAAAAAGAACCTACACTTTAGCAATCATCGCCCCGCTTTACCGGCGGAGCGATTATTTAATGCAAACAAATTTACCGGATATACCGGCAGATATATAGCAAAAACCGCACTGTAGACCGCAAAAGAAAGAGCCTGCTCACGGCGGAATGCGACGTATTGGCAAGAAGCTACTGAAAAAACACAAGTACCCGACGGAAGATATGGAAAATGCCAACGCAACTGTAATCGGGCAGTGCGAGATGCGGGCTGATAATAAACCTGTCTGTAAAGTTTACGGACAGGCCTATTATCAATATAGCTGTTTCGTTTGAAAAGCATCTGATTTTTATAACTTTCTCCCAGCCGGTTGTGGGCCAAATTTGTTGATAATATCTTCCCCCCGCCTATGGCGGGGGGGGAAAAGAAGGGATTTCAACTATTTTGGGACACGACCCTCCCAGCCGACGACCGGGAGAAAGTACACGGATAAATTTACTTTTTAGAACTGTTTTAAAGCGGAACAGCTATATTTTGAGACATGACCCATTTTTCAAAGGCGTTAGCTATACACTTTAAATAAAAATAAGGAAACTGAAAATGTTATACGATTTATGTGATTTAAGTGTAATAAAAAAAATACTCAATAAATATGGATTTAGATTTAATAAGTCGCTCGGGCAAAATTTTATTATAGATTATGATATATGCCCTAATATAGTGAGCAGGTGTTTAACGTTCGGGGAAAATGCCGGAATAATTGAAGTTGGCCCTGGAATTGGAACTTTAACGCAGCAGTTAGCATTAAAATTCAAAAAAGTACTTTGTATTGAAAAGGATAGAAGATTATTTCCTATTTTGAAAGATACATTATCAAATTTTAAAAATATAAAAATTATAGAAAACGACGCATTGAAAGCGGATTTTAAAAAATTAATCAAAGAAGAATTTTTAAATTTTGATAAAGTTATAGTTTGCTCTAATTTGCCATATTATATCACATCCCCTTTTATTATGAAAATACTGGAAAACGGTTGTAATATAAACGGTATGGTAATAATGGTTCAAAAAGAAGCTGCGGACAGAATATGTGCACCCCCCGGAAGTAAAGAATGCGGGGCTATTAGCATAGCGGTTAGATATTATTCAAGCCCTGAGGTATTATTTCAAGTAAAAAAAGAAAGTTTTACCCCCGTACCGAAAGTAAATTCCAGTATTATTAAAATAAGCATAAATAAGAATTATAATTCTTATATTAATGATAAAAACAAATTTTTTAAAGTTGTTAGAGCGTCTTTTGAAAAACGCAGAAAAAAACTTATTAATTCCCTTAATATGGGCCTTAATTTACCAAAAAATTATTTAGAAGATGTATTTGATAAAATAGGTATTTCTAAGTTATCAAGGGCGGAAGAACTTAATTTTGAGGATTTTATCAATTTGTCAAATACTATCGAGCTTTAGGCTATAGTAAAAACCTTTTAAAACAGTAACATTTTTGTTTTCCCCCCGCCTGCGGCGGGGGGAAGCTTATATCCAAAGCCATTTAAAAACGTGGTATTATGTACATTTCCCCCCGCCAAAGGCGGGGGGAAGAACCAAAACGCCGCTGTTTTAAGAAA
>JAISWM010000104.1 GCA_031270785.1 Oscillospiraceae bacterium | reverse complement strand
AAAAATATGGATAAATTAGATTCTCCGGCTATGCATATGATAAATCTTATTAAGCAAAATTATGCTATAGAGGAAATAGTTCATAAATATGCTGATCATGATGCAAATTTTGAATTTTTAAAGTTTTTGCCACTAGTCAGCGGGGGGGCAGCACAAAAACAAAATCCTGCGCATGATACAAAATTTAAATTTTAAAGTTTTTGCCACTAGTCAGCGGGGGGGCAGCGCAAAAACAAAATCCCGCGCATTATACAAAATTAAAATTTTAAAGTTTTTGCACCCGCTAGCGGGGGGCAGCACAAAAACAAAATTCACGCATGATACAAAATTTAAATTTTAGAGTTTTGGCCACCCACTAGCGGGGGGCAGCACAAAAACAAAATCCTGCGCATAATGCAAATTTTAAATTTTAGAGTTTTGGCCACTAGTCAGCGGGGGGCAGCACAAAAACAAAATCCTGCGCATAATGCAAATTTTAAATTTTAGAGTTTTGGCCACCCACTAGCGGGGGAACAGCGCAAAACAAATTTTAAATTTTAAAGTTTTTACCACCCACTAGCGGAGGGGCAGCGCAAAAACAAAATCCTGCGTATACCGTAAATTTACAGGCTAAAGGAAAGGATAATATGAAAAAAATTGGGCTATGGATGTACAGTAATGACGGCGGAGATATGGTGCAAAATGAATTAATAAACGAGCTGAAATTATTAGACTGCGAAGTTGTGCCTTCATTTGATATGAGAGATTGTTATTGTTTAAACGGAAAAGTATATACCGGCGATGGATTTGATTTAACCAAGCTTGATGTTTTATATCACATGAATGCGGATGAGCAAAATATTCATCAGCATGATATACTAAAAGCCATAGAATTATCAGGTGTAAAAGTAATAAATGACACTGAATCTTTTTTTAAGTGTAAAGACAAGTTTATTACCAACTTTATTTTAAAAAATAATAATATAAACGTTCCTGAAGCCATCCTCATTCCAAGTAATAAGTTATCTGAAAATATAAAAGAAAAATTAATGAAATTTAAATCATTCTTAGTTAAACCCAGAGACAATTACGGAGGATACGGTATTATTAAATTTAGTGATGCAGAACAATTTGAAGACTATTTTTTAGCAACGAAAAATTTTTATTCTAATTATTATATAGAAAAATTTATAGATTTTAGTGATCACGATCATAGAGTAGAAATATTTAATAACCAAATAGTAGGGAGTTACAGCAGGTCCAAAAAGCATTCTTTTAAGACTAATGTAAGTTCAGGGGGAACTTTAAATTCTGTATGTATAGGAGATGAAGAAAAAGACATCGCGCTAAAATCCGCAAAAATTATGGGTATAACCTCTACGATAATAGATATGATTAAGTCCAAGGAAAACGGCGAATTTTACGTACTGGAAGTAAATCCTTTGCTCGGATTATTCGTACAGGCTTGTATAAAATCCGGAGAAAGGAATCTTTCAAAAAATTTTTTTGATAAAAACAGTTACAATGATGACGTCAAATTACAAGCCATAGTTAATTATATAAAAACAATTTGTGAAATGTAAAAGGCGGGGATATGTATTAAACAACCAATTATTGGAATAATGCCTGAAAAAACATCTGTACCTTTAAATTTTTCTTCTAAGCAATGTATTACTTATATCAGCGATTCATATCTGGACCTTATTAAAGAGTGCGGCGCTATCCCTTTTATAATACCTGCTGATATTTCACAAGAAAAAATTAGTGACATTTTAAAAATTATAGATGGTTTAATCTTACCAGGAGGGAGAGATATACACCCTAGCTGTTATGGCGATGACCTTGAAATAACATATTCCAAAGACATAAACGGCTGCGGGAAAGAATTTTATCGGCCGATAGTTTTAAAGCCGGATATAGAAAAAGACAAATTTGAAATAAATTTTTATTTAGAAGCAATAAATTATAAAATACCGGTTATTGGCATATGCAGAGGGATGCAGATAATGAATGTTGCTCACGGCGGCACTTTGTTTCAAGAAATTCCACCGAATCATACAATAAAGCATTCTATGGAAGATGATGAATTTATTAATTATCATAGTATAAATATAAATAAACAAAGTAAAACTTACAATTTTTTTAATGTGGCATCTTACTTTACTTCTTCGGTGCATCATCAGGCGGTAAATAAATTAGGCGACGATTTACAAATAGGAGCTTCATCCGATGATAATATAATAGAAATTATTGAACACAAAAAACCCGACGTATTTGCAATCGGAATTCAAGGCCATCCGGAAAAAACTTTGACAAACCTAAATAAATTCAAAAAAATATTTGAAGAATTTACAAAAACAATGTATGGAGGCAAAAATGTTAAATATACATGAACTTGAATCATTACCCATATATAAAGATTTACTCAGCGAAAAAAGCGGGAAAAAAACGTATAACGATTACCCTCAATTGCTAAAAAGTGATATTGCGAAAAATTTTCCGAATAATTTTACGTGTCATAAATTAGAAAACGCTTTTAAAAGTAAGCAACTGGAATTTACTACTACTTCGGGTACAACCAGCGACAAAATGCAAATTATACGAAAAAAAGATTGGTGGAAAGAAGAATATAATAGAGTCTATTCACAAGTTCCTATTCTTTCGGAGAAGAAAGAGTTTAATAAGGTAATATTTACAACCGCGATATGTTCTTCATCGGTGTGCCATATTGGTAAAACAACGATGAAACAGCGTATTTCGGGGAATATTTTATACGTAAATACTAAATTTGATCCGTTTTCCTTTACGCCTGAAGATATAAACAGAATCATAGATGAAATCAACTTTTTTAAGCCTTATTATATCGAAGCGGATGCTGTATATTTATCAATATTTTTAATGTATAAAAAAAAGTATAATATATCTAAATCTATACACAAACCTAAAATTATTACTTTAAGTTATGAGTTTTCGAATAAAAATATCAAAAAATATTTAAAAAAATATTTCAATTGCCCTGTGCTCGATTTTTACGGTTCTACCGAATTTGGGTATGCTTTTTTGGAAAATAAAGACGGTAATATGAAAATGTGTAAAGGTAAATTGCAAGTTAATCTGGATCCGTTAAATGCATCAAAAAATTTATATGTTATTTTAATATCATCTGAAAAAAATGAATTTATGCCTTTATTTAACTATCGCAGCGGAGATATAGCCGAAGTAACTCAAAATCAATTAAAAAATTTTGATTCAGATCCTGAAATATCAAGAATAGTTGGAAGAGAAAGGGATATAACGTTTGATAAAAATAATGAAATCGTTACTGTGGCCAATATAGACGACTTTGTGTCAACTTTTGATAATATAATTTTATATCAATTAGAATTTTTTGAAAAAGAAAAAATAATTTTTAGATATGTAACGTATGATTTCAGTTATCTCTCTGACGCTGATAAAAATAAAATATCAAATTTTATTTACAACTTGTACGCAATACCTGTGGACATACTATACCAAATTTGTATTCCCCCTGAAATATCGGGGAAATTTTCTATAATAAAAAAATGTTGCTGATGTCCTTGAAAAATAGACCTGTTCGTAAACTTTACAGATTGCAATCAAAATCGGGTTGAGGGTCAAATTAATTGATAATATCTTCCCCCCGCTGATTCCGCGGGGGGAAGAAGGAATTTTAATATTTTGAGACACGACCCAAAATCGGCGGCGGCGTATAAAAATACTTCCCGGGAGGTTTTGGATGGTTGTCCAAATTAGCTGATAATATTCTTTTCCCCCGCCCATGGCGGGGAGTATGTGTTTCGTTTTTTGTATTCTTCTATGGTAAATTTACACCTGCTTGAAATACTGCCTGGAGATTATATTTACTTTTTCGTATTCCTTCTTTTACAATAGGTTTACTCGTTACTAACGCCGTAACCTCCTGTAGTTTAATCGGATCATTCAAATATGCCATTATTTCAGCATAATGTTCTTCTAAATTAATCATCATCATTTTTTTCCTGCGCTTCATTTCTCTGCTAACTGGTTTGATTGGAATTTTATCTGCAATAAATTTTTGTGCGAGTTGGCAAAGAAGTTTTCGATCAGGAAGACCCCCGAACATTCGACGAAAAAAACCCTCAACCGTAGAATCGCCAAAAATATCAGAACCGTCCCGAACACCAGAACCGCGCAAAACAGCAGAACCGCCTAAAACAGCAGAACCGCCCAAACCAACAGGACCGCCTAAAACAGCAGGACCGCCCAAACCAACAGGACCGCCCAAAACAGCATGACCGCCCAAAACAGCAGAATCGCCGGAAACATCAGAATCGCCGGAAACATCAGGATCGCCGGAAACATCAGGATCGCCAAAATCGCCCAAATTGAAATCATCAGAAGGTGCAAATTCGTTCCATTCCCATTCTCTGGTTACATCGTTAAAAACAAAATTTCCAGCATGTGCGATCATATTAATGTTTAAAAAGCACAGCGCAGTTGCCAAAATTTTAAAAAATTTCATAAATTAATACCCTTTCAATTATAATTATTATTTTTAGATAAAATTAATTTTTAATTTAATTGCGGCCGCAAAAATGTATAATTAAATTATCTAAGTTTAATTATATATTAAAAAGCGAATAATGTCAAGTTAATTCTTTCAAAATTCGGTTGTGTTTCAAATTAATTGATAATATCTTTCACCCCCGCCATAGGCGGGGGTGAAAGAAGAAATTTCAACCGTTTTGAGACATGACCGAAAAATGCATCACTTAAAAAATGGCTTTGCATCAAAATCTCCTGGGAGTATCTTCATACGCCGTCGTCGATTTTGATTGCAATCTGTAAAATTTACGGACAGGTCTAATATTCTTTCTTTCCCGGCGAATCGGCGGAGAGAGAGTTATAAGAAATTATTGGAGAATATATAATGATTAAAAAACTCAAAAATATTTTTGTGTGCAGCGAATGCGGTTTTGAGTCTGTAAAATGGAATGGTATATGCCCGTCGTGCGGCCAAGGAAATACTATGAATGAAGAAATTAAAGAAGTTTCGCATTCAAATAAAGTTAAAACTATTAATAAAATTTCTCCACCCGAACATCTGGCATCTATAGATATTTCAAATGAAATCAGATACAAAACAAATGTTGAAGAATTTGACAGAATATTCGGCGGCGGGATCGTAAAAGGCTCTTTGGTGTTAATCGGAGGGGCTCCCGGAATAGGTAAATCCACTATTTTACTTCAAATGTGTAATTTTTTAAATAATAATTTAAAAATATTTTATATTTCAGGGGAAGAGTCCAAAAAGCAAATAAAGCTCAGAGCTTCCAGATTAAATATTAAAAACCAAAATCTTTATATTATTACCAGTACAGACATAGAGTCAATTGCTGCGGAAATTAAATCATCCAAACCGGATATTGTAATAATAGACTCCATTCAAACTATGAACCATCAAGAGTTAAATTCTCTTCCGGGAAGTATTGTACAAGTAAGAGAATGCACGAACATACTCTTAAAAACCGCTAAATCTTCAGAAATACCTATATTAATTATAAGCCATGTGAATAAAGACGGCGCTATTGCAGGGCCAAAAGTTCTTGAGCATATTGTGGACGTTGTTTCTTATTTTGAAGGGGACGACCAAACATCTTACAGAATACTGAGAGCTGTAAAAAACAGATATGGCTCAACTAATGAAATAGGCGTATTTCAAATGACTAATGATGGTTTAGAAGAAGTAAAAAACCCGTCGCTTATGCTTCTTTCCGGGAGGCCCATAGGTGTTTCCGGCATATGTATAGCGTGCATTATGGAAGGTTCAAGGCCGCTGTTTACAGAAGTTCAAGGCCTTGTGTCGTCAACTAATTTCGGGAACCCAAGGAGAATGTCTACCGGTTTCGATTATAATAGGCTTTGCCTAATTTTAGCCGTACTTGAAAAACGCGCGGGATATTTCTTTTCGAATATGGATTGTTACGTAAATATCGTAGGAGGTTTGAAGTTAAATGAACCTTCGGCGGACTTGTCTGTTGCGCTTTCATTAATATCCGCCCTTAAAAATTCCCCTTTGCAAAATGATACGGTAGCTATTGGCGAAATAGGTCTTGCCGGAGAAATAAGGCCGGTGTCAAACCTCGAAATGAGAATATCTGAAGCCGATAAATTGGGTTTTAATCATGTAATTGTCCCATACTATAATTTGAAATCTATAGAAAATATTAATAAATATAAAATTAAAATTACAGGAGTTAAAAATATTAGAGAAGCTTTTTTATCGGGTTGTACGTAATATATAGCTGTTATGATTTAAACCAGTCCTCAAAAGTAAATTTCCCGTGTACTTTCTCCCAGCCGTCGGCTGGGAGAAAGTTATAAAAATCAGATACTTTTCAAACGAAACAGCTATAGTAAAAACCTTTTGAAACAGTGACATTTTTGTTTTCTCTCCCGCGAGTCGGCGGGGGGAGATATTATCAACTAATTTTGGCCACCACCGAGTTTTATTACGAGCGATTACAAATTTAGCTGATTCGCGCTTCACTATCGGGTGAGTTTTGCGAATGATTACCACCAAACCAATTTTTGGCGAAATATCCTATCATGCCTACCACTCCCACTCCAACTGCTCTTAACGCTATTAACATTTCTTTACCAAATATTGGCGCATTAGTCATTGATGGTGTTTCATAACTTGCCGCCGGCACTGTTAATGGAGATTTATTTTTATTTGCGATGCGCGGTAACCCCTTTATAAATTCATCTATTCCCACACCCGTTTTAGCACTCATGTAAAATATTTCATTATTTATTCCTAAGCTTCTTGCTACGTTTTTAAGCTCTCTGCGGAACGTATCATCGCGAGTCTCCAAATCCCATTTACTTACTGCTAATACAACTTCTGTACCGGAGGAGACTACCTCATCTTTCCAGTAACGGACATAATCTTTTACACTATCCACAGTCACATCATGAGGTATAAAAATGACCACTATTACCGCGTTTCTAGCATATAGGGACACCAGAGAGCGATGCAGTTCATTACCGTCAGTGTCCCAAATTTCAAGTATATTATGCTTTACAACCCGTACTCCAATTGTAGGAGCATAGTCATCTGAAAAGCTTTCACCGACCATACCTTTACGCACTTCCGATTTTCCTGTTTTCGAATCTCCAACAAATACCACCTTCTTATCATCATCATCATCTGCAGCAGAAACATTAGTAAAATTGGGCCATATAAAAGCAAATGTGCAAATCAGTGCTATAAATTTTTTAAATTTCATTATTAGTACTCCTTTAATTTTTAAATTAAATTCGTTGTAATTTAATTTTAACATATTTTTTGCGCCTTGTCAAGCAAAAAAAGCAAAATTTTAAAAAATCTTTTTTCATAGCTTTCTTTCCGTTGCCTGCGGGGAGTAATCAGCGGGGGGAAAAAGAAGGGATTCCAATTATTTTGAGGCACGACCAACGTTTTCATGCGTTTGCCCTGAAAAAATAATATTTAGGTATTGACACATTATAAAAGTGGTGGTAAAGTATACATTGTTAGCACTCTACATGTTTAAGTGCTAATTGGCAAGGTGATGAGGTGGAAGAGGTGGATATAAGTGACCGTAAGCTTAAAATTTTGTCCGTTATAGTAAAAAAATATATCGAAAATGGTATCCCCGTGAGTTCTAAGGCTGTTTGCAGTGGTTTAGATTTTCCTATTTCATCCGCAACGGTTCGCAGTGAAATGTCTGACCTTTATAGGTTCGGTTACCTTATTCAGCCGCATACATCTTCCGGGAGAATACCGTCTAACAAAGGGTACAGATTATATGTAAGTAAATTTATATCAAAAGAATCTATATCTTCGGAAGAAAAAAATATTATAGAAGGTGCTTTATATTCGCACTCTGATGATCCTGAAAATTTAATAGAAAAAGCTTGCCAAATTTTATCTAAAATGACAAGTTTCGTTTCTGTATTTACGACTCCCCCAAGCTCTGAGGCAAAAGTTAGAAATATCCAATTTGTTAAAACCGGAAAAAGAAACGCTATGATTGTTTTGATGACAACTACCGGTATGATCAAAAATAAACTTTTCAGATGCCAGTACGATGTAAACCCGGATCTTATAAATGTATTTAGCAATTTATTAAACGAAAAATTTCAAGGCAAACCTCTTCAATCAATAACTCCGGAATCCGTAGGAATGATATCAGATTCTAACAACAGTATTTCGATGCTTCTTTCCCCCATTATAAACGCTCTTATTGACGCTTCGCTGGAAGCACAGCAAGTCTCAATAAAAATTGAGGGTCAAACAAATTTATTTTCCGTACCTGAAATTGATATAGATGATACTATACGTTTACTGAATCTTCTTAGTGATAAAAATAATGTTTTAAGTATCATATCGTCTATGGATAAAAATCTTTGTATAAAAATCGGTGAGGAAAATGACCATCAAGAACTTAAAAAATTAAGCATAATAATTAGGAAATATATTATCGGGGATAAACTTGGTTCCATAATATTGATAGGCCCTACAAGAATGAATTATTCGGAATTAATTTGCAAAATAGACAGCATAGCAACTTCAGTTGAAAAACTGCTAAACCAAATTTTAGATATATAGCAAAAACCATTTAGAAACGCAGTATTATTTGCGTTTCCCTCCCGCCTTTGGCGGAAGGAAAGAATAAAATGTCACTGTTTAGAAACGCAGTATTATTTGCATTTTTCCTTCCGCCTTTGGTTGGGGAAAGAACAAAATGTTACTGTTTAGAAACGCAGTATTATTTGCGTTTTTCCCCGCCTTCGGCTGGGGAAAGGACAAAATGTCACTGTTTAGAAACGCAGTATTATTTGCGTTCCTTCACGCCTTTGGTTGGGGAAAGAACAAAATGTCACTGTTTAGAAACGCAGTATTATTTGCATTTTCCCCCCAGCTTTTGGCGGGGGAAAGAACAAAAAGTCACTGTTTAAAAACGCAGTATTATTTGCATTTTTCCCCCCAGCTTTTGGCGGGGGAAAAAACAAAAAGTCACTGTTTAGAAACGCAGTATTATTTGCATTTTTCCTCCCGCCTTTGGCGGGGGAAAGATATTATCAACTAATTTGGGCCACCACCAAAAATTTCAGAAAGGAGAATTATGATTGGAAAAAAATAAAGATAAAGAAAATGCCAACATAGAAAACAAGCAGGATAACGACACTGAAAATCAGCAAAATGAAAATAATTCAGAGGAAGACGCTGAAAATACAACAGAAAATAAATATAGCTTTCAATTAAAGCAAATGAAAAATATTCTTGACGAATATAAAGATAAATTTTTAAGAGTAGCTGCCGAATATGAAAATTATAGAAAACGCAGCGAAAAAGAAAAGTTATTAATTTACTCCGGCGCTACCTCCAATGCCATAGTGGCTATTTTACCGGTAATAGACAGCCTGGAACTGGCTCTGAAATCAATAAAAAGTGATGACGAAGAGTACCAAAAGGGTTTAAATTTAGTTAATAGCCAACTTTTAGACTCTCTTAATAAATTAAACGTAAAATCTTTTGGAAAAACGGGCGATAAATTTGACCCTGATGTTCATAATGCCGTTTCACATATTAAAGACGCAAGCGAAAAAGAAAGTTTTATATCAGATGTTTTTCAAAAAGGTTATATGATTGGAGATAAAGTTATAAGGCATGCAATGGTTCAAGTTACAAATTAAATTTTGGTAGTGGTCCAAATTAATTGGTAATATCTTTCACCCCCGCCATAGGCGGGGGGAAAAGAAGGGATTTCAATTATTTTATGGCGCGACCTAAATTTTATATAGCTAACGCCCTTGAAAAATGGATTATAGGCCAAATCAGTTGATAATAGACCTGTCCGTAAACTTCACAGAGCGCAAACTATCGAAAAAATGCATCACTTAAAAAATGGCTTTGCATCAAAATCTCGGTAGTGGTCCAAATTAATTGATAATATCTTCCCCCCCGCCTATGGCGGGGGGGAAAAGAAGGAATTTCAACTATTTTATGGCGCGACCAAATCTCCCGGGAAGTATCTTCATACGCCGTCGTCGATTTTGATTGCAATCTGTAAAGTTTACGGACAGGTCTAATATCTTCCCTCCTGCCGATTCGAGGGAAAAAGGAAGAAGTTCCGACTGTTTTGAGACATAACCGAAAAAATGTCTGATTTTTTACTGTTTTCTCCCCGCCGCCGGCAGGGAGAGACCATATGAACAAATTTAATTTTTTCAAATGCAGCAACTATAAAACACATATAAATTAATAGGAGGAATAAATTATGTCAAAAATAATAGGTATCGATTTAGGTACTACAAACTCTTGCGTATCAGTTATAGAAGGCGGTGAACCCGTAGTAATAGCCAACTCGGAAGGTAACAGAACCACACCCTCAGTTGTTGCTTTTTCAAAAACCGGCGAAAGAATGGTGGGACAAGTTGCTAAACGCCAAGCAATTACCAACCCTGAACGCACTATAAGTTCCATAAAAAGAGAAATGGGTACTGCTCATAAAGTCAATATAGATTCAAAATCTTATACCCCTCAAGAAATCTCCGCCATGATACTTCAAAAATTAAAATCAGATGCGGAAAGTTACCTTGGGGAAAAGGTTACCGAGGCCGTAATAACCGTTCCGGCGTATTTTACGGACGCTCAAAGGCAGGCAACAAAAGACGCGGGTAAAATTGCGGGTTTAGATGTTAAAAGAATAATAAATGAGCCAACCGCCGCGGCTCTTTCCTACGGAGTAGACAAAGAAAATGACCAAAAAGTAATGGTATATGACTTAGGGGGCGGTACTTTCGATGTTTCAGTAATAGAGATGGGAGACGGAGTGCAAGAAGTTCTGGCAACCGCAGGGAATAACCGCCTTGGAGGAGACGATTTCGACCAAAGAATTATTGATTGGATGGTAAGTTCATTTAGATCAGAATCGGGAATAAACTTAACTTCTGACAAAATGGCAATGCAAAGGCTTAAAGAAGCTGCTGAAAAAGCTAAAATAGAACTATCCGGCATGACTTCTTCTTCAATAAATTTACCATTTATAACCGCTGATGCAAGCGGACCGAAACACTTGGACTTAACTTTGACCAGAGCTAAATTTGATGAACTTACTTCTGATTTAGTGGAAAAAACGATGGACCCTGTGCGCCAAGCGTTGAAAGATTCCGGCCTTTCTATTTCTCAAATAAATAAAGTATTAATGGTCGGGGGATCTTCAAGAATTCCGGCGGTGCAGGAAGCTGTTAAAAAACTTATCGGAAAAGATCCATTTAAAGGAATAAATCCGGATGAATGCGTAGCTATCGGAGCCGCAATACAAGCGGGAGTTCTTGGCGGAGATGTTAAGGGTTTACTTTTATTGGACGTAACCCCCTTATCCCTCGGTATTGAAACAATGGGCGGAGTTATGACAAAAATAATTGAAAGGAATACCACAATTCCGACAAAAAAAAGTCAAGTATTCTCAACTGCCGCAGACGGTCAAACACAAGTTGAGGTAAATGTTTTGCAAGGTGAACGTGAATTCGCAAGAGACAACAAACAATTAGGCTTATTTAGACTAGACGGCATTGCACCGGCCCCAAGAGGTGTGCCTCAGATAGAAGTTACTTTTGATATAGACGCCAACGGAATTGTAAACGTTACCGCAAAAGATCGCGGCACAGGTAAAGAGCAACATATTACCATAACTTCAAGTACCAATATGTCTAAAGAAGATATTGAAAAAGCGGTTAAAAACGCAGAGCAATATGCTGCTGAGGACAAAAAACGCCGCGAGGAAGTGGACTCTAAAAATGAAGCTGAAAATCTTTGTTATGCGGTAGAAAAATTAATTAAAGATAGTGAAGACAAGATAGAAAGTACCGATAAAGATATTTTAAATGACAAAGTAAAAATTCTCAGAGAAACCATAAAATCAAATAATATCGAAAATATTAAAAAAGATATGGAAGATCTTCAAAAAACAATGTATGAAGTATCAACAAAACTGTATCAAAAATCCGCTCCTGAGCAAAACCCGAATGCGGCTCCAAATTCAGATCAAAATAGTGCTCAGTCTGAAAATGTATACGAAGCGGATTATAAGGATGTAGATAATAAAGATAGCGAGCAAAAATAATTTATATAGTTGTTTCTCTTGAAAAACATCTGATTCCTATGACTTTCTCCCCGCCGTCGGCGGGGAGAAAGCACACGAGCCAGTTTACTTTTAAGAACTATTTAAATTGTAACAGCTATATATTTTAAAACAGTGAAAAAGAGGTTGTGTCTCAAAATAATTGAAATTCCTTCTTTTTCCCACCGCTCCGGGCGGGGGGAAAGGATATTATCAATTAATTTGACCCATCACCGAAAAAGAATGCAAAGGGCGTCACATTTTCAAATGGTTTTTACTATAATTATCAGATTTGCAATTTAGGATTTTGTTTTTGCGTTCCCTCGCCCACAGTGGGGGCGCAAAAATTTTTAAAATCCAAAATTTTAACAATGACCGATATAGTTAATTCCCTTGAAAAACGGCTAAACTCTCACAACTTCCCCGCCGTCAGCTGGGAGAGACCGCACGAACAAATTTGGTCTTTTTACGAACAACAGCTATAATAAAAGCTTCAAAAAAAGGAATGAGGTGCAAATTGGCTGAGAAAAAAGATTTCTATGGAGTGCTTGGCGTAAGCAAAAGTGCTTCGGACGAAGAAATTAAAAAAGCATACAGAAAACAAGCAAAAAAATATCATCCCGATCTGAACCCCGGTAATAAAGAGGCGGAAAAAAAGTTTAAAGAAGTAAATGAAGCATATGAAGTGCTGTCTGACAAAAGTAAAAAATCAAGATATGACCAATTCGGCCACGCGGGAGTAGACCCTAATTATGGCGGCGGCGGATATGGGTACTCAAGCGGGAATCCATTCGGAGGGTTTGGTGAAGATATAGATTTAGGCGATATATTTAACAGTTTTTTCGGAGGATTTGGAGGATCAAGAAGCAGAAATCATAACACTGCAAAAAGAGGAACTGATGTTGAAGTTTCGCTTAATATATCTTTTGAAGAAGCCGCCAAAGGATGTAAAAAAAATATTGTTTATAATAATATAGAAAATTGTGAAGAGTGCAACGGAACGGGTGCAAAAAAAGGTACTTCTCCCCAAACATGCGGCAAATGCGGAGGCTCGGGCCAAATTACAATTAGTCAAAGAACGCCTTTCGGAATTATTCAAACATCTCAGATATGCGAAAAATGTAGAGGTTCCGGCCAAACTATCAATTCCCCTTGTCCGCAGTGTTCAGGCAGAGGAAAAACATCTAAAAAACAAAATCTTGAAATAAATATTCCGGCCGGCATAAATTCAGATCAGGTACTGAATATCAGAGAAAAAGGTAATTGCGGCACTAACGGTGCTCCGCCAGGAGACCTTCATATATATGTAAATGTAAGCCCTCACCAAATATTTCAAAGAAAAAACGATGATATATGGTGTGATATCCCTATCACTTTCACTCAAGCTACCCTCGGAGACGATATAGTTGTTCCTACGCTTGACGGTAAAGTTCAGTATCGTATACATGAAGGAACGCAAACCGGAGATGTATTTAAACTTAAAGGAAAAGGTGTAAAACATATTCATTCAAGGGGATTTGGGGACCAATATGTGAAAATACACATAGAAATACCGAAAAACCTTTCTGAAATGCAAAAAGAAATACTTAAAGAATTTGATAAATATACTCCGGAAAAAAATTATCAAAAAAGATCAAGTTTTTTCGATAAATTAAAAAATTTATTTGGTTCTTAGAAATCAAAAATTTGGGGGCGTGTTTCAAAATAGTTGAAACTTCTTATTTTCCCCCCGGATATAGGCGGGGGGGAAAAATATTACCAATTAATTTGAACCACAACTGAAAAACGGTCACATAAGTAATCATTGTCCCCACCCCTGGATGAGGCAGTCGTGTTTCAAAATAGTTGAGACTTCGCCTTTTTCCACGCGCCATGGGAGAGGGGGAAGATATTATCAATTAATTTGAACCACTACCGATGAGGCAATGATTATTTTAGTTTTTTCAAAAATAAAATAATTATAAAATATATTTGACATTTTGCCGCTTTGATGTTTTAATTAATTTAAAAGGAAGTGAAAAAAATGAAAAAATACTACCAAAAAAACATCCTCAAGCGTGTGTTTTCTGCTTTAGTAATATTTTTATGGGGTTTTACGGTAAATGGAATACCACCCCAACCAGAACAATTTACACCAGAACAATTTAAACCAGCTCAAAAAGCAGCATATAATAGTTTGCCAGAGCCCGAACAACAAAACTTAATTAATTTCTTAACCCGGTTAAAAAATGCTCCGATATGTAAGAAGTTTGTGCGTGGTAAACGAGAGGAAAATTTTGGTGATGTCATATGTGCAATTAATGGGTTTGTAAATTTACAAGAAGACCCGCAAATCAGAAAAATACTAAAGTTCATAATGGGGTTTGCCCTTTTAGATGATGGTGTAATTGCTACTAACACACAGAATTGGGGGGTATTTACTGATAGATGCAAATCTTCAATAAACGGGTGCTTAGGATTACTTGGTTTTAGCTTCTTACCAAGAAATGATGAATTAATAGAGCGTGAGTTTCACTTGCTAAATCTCTCCCTAAATCGCTCCGAAATACGGCAATGGAGCCTTAGAAAAAGTTCAATTCCACCTACTGTAAACCCAAACTCAGAGGATCAAAATCCATCTGGGGAGCTAAATCAATTTGTGGTTCCACATCCATTACCTACTGTAAATCCAAATTCAGAGGATCAAAATCCATCTGGGGAGCCAAGTCAATTTGGGAAGCCAAATCCATCTGGGAAGCCAAATCCATTTGAGGATCTAAGTCAATTTTGGGATCTCTAAATCAATTTTTACTTGAAAAATGGTCACATAAGTAATCATTGTCCCCACCACCGGATGAGGAGGTCATGTCTCAAAATAGTTAAAATCCCTTCTTTTCCCTCCCACCATGGGTGGGGGAAAAAATATTATCAATTAATTTGGAACACCACCGAAAACGTGATATTATTTACATTTTCCCCCCCGCCAAAGGCGTGGGGAAAACTAAAACGCCGCTGTTTTAAAAAATTTTTACTATAAAGCGCGGCATTATTTATATGTTCCCCCCGCCTGCGGCGGGGGGAAGCTTATATCCAAAGCCATTTAAAAACGTGGTATTATGTACATTTCCCCCCGCCAAAGGCGGGGGGAAGAACCAAAACGCCGCTGTTTTAAGAAA
>JAISWM010000060.1 GCA_031270785.1 Oscillospiraceae bacterium | reverse complement strand
AAGCTTTTTAGCCTCATTTTTAAAACTTTCATCTTTCATTAAAGTTTCAGCTAATTTATTTTCTTCTAAAAGTTTATGAAGAGTATTTTTATCCATAACACAACATCCCTTTCAATATTATAACATAAAATATGTTTCACTTCCGCTATTTTAGCTCAAAAGCAAAAAAAAATCAATTATTTTTATTAACTTTGTACGATAAACCGCCCACTTGGGAGCCAATGATTGGGCCACGCCTCGAAATAGTTGAAATTCTGTCTTTTTTTCCCCCGCCACGGGCGGGGGGGGGGAAGATGTTATCAACTAATTTGGACCACTACCTAAATCACTATACTCATGCAGCCATTTTCAAAGAAACAGCTATAAAATATTGTCCGCAGCCAGCATTATTCCTATTTTTGCGCTGTAAAAGTTTGTTCCCCCCTGCAACCACACCGCATAAGGGTCTTTAAGAGGCGCGTCGGCCGAAAGTTCTATAGATGACCCTAAAGTAAACGCTCCGGCCGCCATGATTATTTGATTATTATAACCCGGCATGTCCCAAGGTTCAGGAGTTACGAACGAATCTATCGGGGATCCTTTTTGTATTCCTTGGCAAAATTTAATTAATAAATCTTTTTCTTTTAATACTATACATTCTATAATATCATGTCTTGGCTCATTATATTTTGGATAAACTTCAAATCCGAGTATTTCAAATAGCGCAGATGAAAATACAGCCGTTTTAAGTGCTTCCCCCGTAGCGTTTGGGGAATGAAACGCACCCATAAATAATTCTCTGCTTAGCCCCAGGGTGGCGCCTACCTTTTTCCCCGCGCCGAGCGTTGTTAATCTGTATGAACAAAGATTTATAAGTTCTTTTTTACCGGCAATATATCCGCCGGTCGGAGCTATTCCCCCGCCGGGATTTTTTATTAGTGATCCTACAATAAGGTCAGCATCCGACGGTTCTTCTTTTTCCACAAATTCACCATAGCAATTGTCCACAAGTATTATTATTTTTTTAGAGATATTTTTTATAAATGAACATACTTCATTTATTTCTTTAGAAGAAAGCGACTTCCTAAAGCTATATCCTTTAGAACGCTGTATGTATATAGCTTTTGTTTTATTGCTGATAGTTTCCTTAATTTTTTCATAACTAAAAGAACCGTTTTTATTTAAATCTATGTATTTGAAGGATATGCCAAAATTTGAAAGTGATCCTTCGTTATTATCTTTGCTTCCTATAACGCTTCGCAGTGTATCGTAAGGTACCCCTGTAATACTTAATATTTCATTTTCGGGTCTTAAAATACCGAATAGTGCTACTGTTAACGCATGGGTACCGCTTACAAAATTATGCCTTACAAGGGCGTCTTCAGTGCCGAAGGCTTCGGAGTATACTTTATCTAATGCGTCTCTGCCCCTATCGTTGTATCCGTACCCTGTTGATGCTGTGAAATGGGATTCGCTTACGCCGCATTTTATAAATGCCTCTAACATTTTCTGCTGATTATGTTCTTTAATATTTTCTATTTCCTGAAATTCTTTTTTGCACAGATTAATAGCCTTAGCACTAGCGTCTTTGACTTTATCGCTTATACTTATCAATTTAGAATTTCCTTTCGTTTTATAGAGCTAGTGCTCTTGAAAAAAGTCTGGTTTTTTGCCACTCTCTTCCCACCAACGGCGGGGGGAAGACCGTACGAACAAATTTACTTTTTCGAAGGTCATGTCTCAAAATAGTTGAGACTTCTTCCCCCCCCGCCCTGTGGCGGGGGGGAGATATTATCAACTAATTTGGGCCACTACCCAAAATCTACCGGGAAGTATTTTTTATACGCCGTCGTCGATTTTGATTGCAATCTGTCGTGTCCCAAAATAGTTGAAATCCCTTCTCGCCCCCCCGCCATAGGCGGGGGGAAAAGATGTTATCAACAAATTTGGACCACTACCATTGCAATCTGTAAAGTTTACGGACAGGTTTATTAAAATCTGATGTGTGTTTGATTTACTTTATAAATGTTTTTTGCTATACGTTGTCTTTTTGCTTTACCCTTTTTATTACTTTAAGTCTTGAAAAATCTTCTCTTTCTTTTTCTTCCAGTGCATTCGCCATAAATTTTACTGTTGTTTCAAACTTTGGTATCATTATATTTTTTAGTGCGTTAGCCCGCTTTTGGATCTTTTTTACAGCATCCGCCAATAAATATATGCTGTTTTCTACCTCTGCAAGTTCAATAGTCAATTTTTTAACTTCTATAAACTTTAAATATGCTTTGTCAAGTTCGGAGTTTGTGTAATAAAGGCCAAAAGGTATCCTTTTATCATCTTTAATTTCTATGGAAATTATGGGTATTTCAACCCCCATTATGCTTTTATAAGATAAATTAATACTATCCTCAATAGGCACAGTCAAAGCAAGTTCCTTGCAAATCCCAAGTGTTATGTTTGCTTTTTGCAGCATTAGATATGCTTTTTTATAGATTGAATCTATTTTATTTTGTATTTCTTCCGCTCGGTCAATCAGGGTCATCATTTCCCTTATTAATATATTTCTTTTCCTATCTAAAAGGTCAAACCCCAGTTTAGCAAGTTCTAAAGATTTTTTTGAAAGTATTAAATTACCCTTAGTAGGCGCCATTTGATTGGTCATTATTTTGCTCCTTTCTCTCAAAATTCATTTCTTGAAAAAAGCGCATTGGTTTATGTACTCTTTCCCTGCCGACGGCGGGGAAAGTTATGAAAGTTTGGGCGTTTTTAATTTTTGATTAATATTAATCGTTATCGTCGTCATCTTCCCCGTCTTCACCGTCTTCGGGCTTATCCTTTTCATTTAATAAATTTATTTTTTGATCTTGCTTAAATATTTCTTCGTCTCCCTCTTTGTACCTTTGGCTTATTATTACATCGTCAATTCGATTAAGTTCCTCTTTGGGCAGTAAAGAAAGTAATTTCCAGCCTAAATTTAAGCTTTCCTCTATTGACCTATTTTCATTTACGCCCTGATTCAAAAATTTCTTTTCAAAATAATTCCCAAATTTTATATACTTTTTATCTATGTCGGACAGATCATCTTCTCCTATTACAGTTGCAAGCGCTCTCGCGTCTATAACCTTTGCGTAGGATGAAAATAACTGGTTGGCGAGATCTGAATGATCGTCTCTTGTATATTCTTTTCCTATTCCGTCTTTCATCAGTCTTGATAGAGACGGCAAAACTGAAATAGGAGGATAATATCCTTGGCTTGAAAGAGACCTGTCAAGTACTATCTGGCCTTCTGTAATGTACCCTGTTAAGTCCGGCACGGGGTGGGTTATATCATCATTTGGCATGGTAAGAATTGGTATTTGAGTTACGGACCCTTTTTTACCTTTTACCATTCCGGCTCTTTCGTAAAGCGACGCCAAATCTGAGTACAAATATCCCGGGAACCCTTTTCTGCCGGGTATCTCCCCTTTTGATGAACTAAATTCGCGCAGAGCCTCCGCGTATGACATCATATCAGTCATAATTACCAAAACATGCATATCAAGTTCAAACGCTAAATATTCCGCGGCTGTTAACGCGCATCTGGGCGTAAGTATTCTTTCAATGATAGGATCATTTGATAAATTTAAAAACATTGCTACCTTTTGAAGTACTCCGGATTCATCAAATTTTCTTTTAAAATAATCCGCCACATCATTTTTTACTCCCATAGCCGCAAAAACTATGGCAAAATTTGATTCATCTGCGCCTTGTATTTTTGCCTGGCGCGCTATTTGCACGGCAAGCTCGTTATGTTTCATTCCAGAACCCGAAAAAATTGGTAATTTTTGCCCGCGAATTAAGGTTATTAACGTATCTATGGTAGATATCCCCGTATTAATATAGTTCTTGGGATAGGTCCTTGAAATAGGATTTATAGGCATTCCATTAATATCAGCTTTCTTTTTGGGAAATATCTTTCCAAGCCCGTCAATGGGTTTTCCGCTGCCGCTGAATATCCTTCCGAGTATTTCAGAGGACAATGGCAGTTCCAGCGGCCTTCCTGTAAGATGTACGCTTGTATTTGACAAAGATATTGAGCTTGTTCCTTCAAATATCTGCACAACTATGCGGTCCCCGTCAATTTGTACTATCCTGCCCAGCCTTTTTGCTCCGCTGTCAAGGCGTATTTCTGCAAGTTCATCATAAGATGCGTCTGTCACGCCCTCAAGTGCTATAAGGCTTCCTCTTATCTCACTGACCCCGACGTAATTTATTATCACTTTTTCTCATCTCATCTCTTATCTTTTTATGATTTTATCAATTTCTAAATCTATATCTTTTATATAATTGTCGAGTTTATCCCTTTCATCGTTTGCCACATCGTACTTTATTTTAATTACTTTTTCAAAAATCCCGGATTTAGTAATTTTTGAAATTGGTATTGAAACGGATATAAGCTGTTTTGCCTTTTTGTAAAGATAAAGTATGATCTTCATCATTTTATACTGCTTTTCCATCGGCACAAATGTGTCGTCTTTATGAAAAGCGTTTTGCTGCAAAAATCCTGTTCTGATAACCTTTGCAATTTCTATTATTAATTTTTGATCGTCCGGTAAAACATCTGCTCCGACCAATTTTACAATCTCCATTAATTTATCTTCTTCATAAAGTATGGTGGATATTTTCTTCCTGTACCTTACAAAAGATTCCCCTGCGTTTTTTGAAAACCATGAGTCTAAGTCGCTGAAATATTCACTGTAGCTTGCCATCCAATTTATTGCTGGATAATGCCTTGAATATGCTAACGATTTATCCAGCGCCCAAAAACACCTTGTAAATCTTTTTGTATTTTGAGTTACAGGCTCTGAAAAATCTGACCCTTGAGGCGATACCGCTCCTATAATCGTTACAGAACCTTCGCCTCCGCCCAAAGTTTCAACTCTGCCGGCTCTTTCATAAAATTCAGAAAGTCTTGAGGGAAGATAAGACGGAAAACCTTCTTCTGCCGGCATTTCTTCGAGTCTACCTGAAATTTCTCTTAATGCTTCCGCCCATCTTGAGGTAGAATCCGCCATTATAGCTACGTGGTAACCCATATCACGATAATATTCAGCAAGTGTTATTCCGGTATATATTGATGCCTCACGTGCCGCAACCGGCATATTAGACGTGTTAGCTATTAGTACCGTCCTTTCCGTCATGGGTTTTCCGGATTTTGGGTCAATAAGTTTTTTAAATTCGTCAACCACCTGGCTCATCTCATTACCGCGTTCTCCGCATCCTATATAGACTATAATATCCGCATCGCACCACTTCGCGATTTGATGCTGAGTCATAGTCTTTCCTGTGCCAAATCCTCCCGGTACGGCGGCTGCTCCCCCTTTTGCGATGGGGAAAAGTGTGTCGATTACTCTCTGTCCTGTAATTAACGGTACTTTCAGATTAAGTCTCTTTTTAATTTTTCTTGGTGTGCGTATCGGCCAATACTGGCATAGCGTGAGGTCGCGTACACGCCCTTTGCTATCCTTTAGCGACACTACAACATCATTCACCCTATACTTGCCGTTCGGCTTTATTTTTATTACTTTTCCATTAACTCCGAAAGGAACTATGCATTTATGAGTAACGACCGAAGTTTCAGGGCAAATAGCATAAATTTGCCCTTCAGATAAACTGTCGCCTTCTTTTACCTGCATCGTTACATCCCAAAGCAAATCTTGGTCAAGCGGCGCAGCACTGCCCCCCCTTGCGATAAAGGATCCAAATTTAGCCTCTATGGCTTTGAGCGGCCTTTCAATACCATCAAATATCCTGTCCGCTATGCCTGGCCCGAGGCACACTTCCAGCGGACCGCCCGTACCAACAACCAATTGCCCGGGTTTAAGCCCTGTAGTTTCTTCATAAACCTGAATCGTCGTGAATTCTTCGCTTACTCTTATTACTTCTCCGACTAACCGCTGATTTCCTACATAAACCATTTCCATCATGGAAAATGATTTAGTGTTCTTAACTGTTACTACCGGTCCGTTTATACCGTATATATAATCCTTTTCCCCCATATTAAATGGCGAATGTCCTAACTGCGTCCGACAAGCGCCACCTCAAAACCACCCTTCGAGTAAAATTTTCTGCAGCCGTTGCCCTCTAAAAAGCAAACTTTTTTGCATGCTTTCCCCGCCGACGGCGGGGATAAAGTTATAAGAAATCAGGCATTTTGTATAAGCATTAGCTATACGCCTGTTGCCGCCTAAAAAGCAAACTTTTTTGCATGCTTTCCCCGCCGACGGCGGGGATAAAATTATAAGAAATCAGGCATTTTACATAAGCATTAGCTATATGGCCTGTTGCCCCTAAAAAAGCAAACTTTTTTGTATGCTTTCCCCGCCGCCGGCGGGGATAAAGTTATAAGAAATCAGGCATTTTGCATAAGCATTAGTTACATGGCCTGTTGCCCCTAAAAAGCTAACCTTTTTGCATGCTTTCCCCGCCGACGGCGGGGATAAAGTTATAAGAAATCAGGCATTTTACATAAGCATTAGCTATATGGCCTGTTGCCGCCTAAAAAGCAAACCTTTTTGTACATTTATCCTCACCGTCGGCGGGGATAAAATTATAAGAAATCAGGCGTTTTGCATAAGCATTAGCTATATGGCCCCTGTTGCCCCTAAAAAAGCAAACTTTTTTGCATGCTTTCCCCGCCGACGGCGGGGATAAAGTTATAAGAAATCAGGCGTTTTGCATAAGCATTAGCTATATGGCCTGTTGCCCCTAAAAAAGCAAACCTTTTTGCATGCTTTCCCCGCCGACGGCGGGGATAAAGTTATAAGAAATCAGGCATTTTGCATAAGCATTAGTTACATGGCCTGTTGCCCCTTAAAAAGCAAACCTTTTCGCATGCTTTCCCCGCCGCCGGCGGGGATAAAGTCATAAGAAATCAGGCATTTTACATAAGCATTAGCTATATAATTTCCTAATACACTAGTTTACTTCCGTATTCTTGTATAAACCAATCTTTTTGTTTTTCTAAAGAAGAATCTAATGTCTCGTCGCCCATTATGCCTAATTTTTCGCTGTAACCGCGTATTCCGCCTATCTGTATATTTTCATCCGAACATATCTCACAATTTCTCCCAAAGCTTTCTTTTACAAGGTTTGAATATTTTAAATCTTCTTCTTTTACAAAAAGTTTAGTGTCAGACTCACTAAGTACTTTTGATATATCTTTTGCATATTCTTTCATTTTTTCGGTATATTCAGAAGTTTTAGTGTATTCCATAAGTTCTTTAGCACAAGTATCAAACATTTCATTTAACATGTTTTGTCTTTTTCCGGCTAAATTTTTTCTGCACTCTAATTCTTTATGCGATATGTCCACAGATATTTTGTTTTTCATACTGACTAATTCTTTTTGTATCATGTTGTTTACGTCTTCTATAATTCTTGATTCGGACTTTTCAAGTTCTGCCTTTTCAATATTTTGGATTTCTTCCTCTATCTTCAACTGTTGCTGCCGAGCATATTTATCTATAGATTTTAAAAACTTACCGGCCACATCATTACTAGACAAAATTTTTCCCCCCTTGCCCAAAATAGGTCATGTCGCAAATAGTTGAAATCCCTTCTTTTCTCCCACTCCATGGGCGGGAGAAAAAGATATTATCAATTAATTTGGACTACCACCCAATAATTGAAATCCCTTCTTATCCCCCCGCCATGGGCGGTGGGAAAAGATATTATCAATTAATTTGGACCACTACCCAAAATAAGGTCATGTCGCAAAATAGTTGAATTTTCTTCTTATCCCCCCCCGCCATGGGCGGTGGGATAAGATATATCAATTAATTTGGACTACCACCCAAAATAGACACAAAAAATTTACTCTTACATTTTTATACCTATCGCATTTTCAATATGCTGGGTTATAGAATCCCTCGTGTGCTCTTCGCTGTGCCTGTCAGGTATTTCCACTATTAATGGTTTTTTATATTTTAATTTAAAATCACATATAAATTTTTGGCACATCTTAACTAATTGCTCTGTTATCAAAACTATGGCTACATCCCGCACACACACTGCGTTTTTCAGTGCCTTTTTCAGTTCATTTTCATCATGCACAACTATGCCATCAATTCCAGCTAGGCGCATGCCCACCAACGTGTCTACATTGTCACTTATAAGATAAATTTTCATTACTTCATACCCCTAATTTTTCCAACTGGTTAAATATCATTATTGATACTAAAAGTCCGTAAAGCGCTATGCCCTCGCCAAGCGCTACGAAAATTAATGATTTACCAAATGCTTTCGGATCTTCCGAAGTAGCCGCAATCGCTGCCGGCGCTGCCGACGCTACTGCTATTCCACCGCCGATTCCCGAAAGTCCCGTTACAAGCGCCGCCGCTATTAATCCCACTCCAAACGCAGACGCCTTAGCATCTGCGCCTTGAGATGATAACGAATTTTGAGTATCCGCTCCCTGCGCGTTCGCCTTTAGCGCGCTTGTAAGCATAGAAGCCACAAATAAAAATAACATGCATCCAAACACAGACGCTATCTGCGCGGCCACCGCTTTCTTTTTGTTTCCCCCTCTTTTCACTGATTTAATTGCCAAAAATGTAGCCAGAACAATCACAACAACCGGTAATATAAAGTATATCGATATCATAACTTGAAAACCCCCTTTTAAAAATATTATTAAACATCTGTTTTTTTAGGAACTATCGGGTTAAATGCCTTTCCGGCACCTGAAAAAAATCTGCTGAAAAGTTCATAAAACTCAAGCCTTAAAACTTGTATGCCGGCGAGTAGCGCTTCCAGGCAAAGCACGAATATATTCCCTATAATTAAAGTGATTATATATCCTACCTGCCCGCACATCTCTGCAATGGTAAACACAACCATCATCATTCCGGCGTGTACTAATACAAACGCTCCTACTCTTAAAAACGACATTGTATTTGTCACATAACTAAGTATAACTTCAAACATTTCAAATACGCTTTGCGCAATATAATCCCCCCAACTTTTTGGTTTCCAGTTTGAATTACCATTGAACATTTTTATAAATATTTCGCTGAATAGTATAAAAAATGTCGGCACCACTATAAACAGCGCAATATATAAACCATTTGAAAACCCGCGTTTAAATAACATAAAGTCAAGAAGCATAAGCACTGAGCTTGAATAAAGGACAAGCCCGCAAATTCCGTTTTGGCCAAAAAACGCTTCTCCGAATTTTTTGCTTCGTATTAAAGAGTATATGTTAATTATCATTGCAACCATTAATAAGCAAATCCCTATTCCCACAGCTGAATATATAATTACGTTCGTAGTATCAGAGGCCATTACCGAAACAGGTTTCTCATTTAACCCAAATACTTTCTTGTAAAATCCGTCAAGTGCGTTTTCAAACCCAAATACCGAACCGAAAATCATTCCGAAAAACGCCGAAGATATCCCGCAGCTTATAAGCGCCCTGCCAAGCTTCATTTTCTTAATCTTCCACATTAAATACCCCGCTAAAGATAAAACTAATCCCTGGCCGAAGTCGGCAAACATTATTCCAAACAAAATTATATATGTTAAACCTACAAATGCCGTAGGATCCACTTCATTATAATCGGGAAGGCCGTAAGTTTCCACGAAAAATTCAAAGGGCTTAAAAAAACGCTTATTCTTTAATTTTATTGGAGGGACATATTTTAATATATCTTTTCCTCTTTCGGTCGAACATTCTACGCTGTTTATGCTGTCAAGTTTTTGGCATATCTCCATTTCTTTATCTGCGGGTATCCACCCGACTAATATAAAACTATGATTATACCTTGCCGCATACTTTTTGACTTCATGGTACACACTAAGTTCCTCAAGTTTTGAATAGAGCCTCATGCATCGCTCTTTTTGGTGCTTCCAGAACTCCGCTATTTTACTGTCTGTCTTACTTATTTCTTTTTTTACTTCTTCCTCTGTAACCTTAAGCCTTTTTACATTATCTTCCGCGGTACCATTTATGTAAGTTATCTCCACGTTTTCAAAATAAAGGCTTGAAAACACACGGTCTACCTCATCTAAATTATCTATAGGGGCAAAATATATTCCCCAATAATACATATTGTCTTTAGTGCAAGGGAAAAACAATACCTCTTTCTCGTTTTCATATAAAGATAATTTATAATAGCTTTCCCTCGGTAATCTCCCGAATCGCGCCTTTATGTACTGGCAAGACATTATTTCATCAAGTTTTTCATTAAAGCCAAAGAAATGTTCCAATTGTTTTTCTTCTTTTATATATTTATCAAGTTTATTTTTGAGTAACTTTTTTTTCTCTGTAAGTTGACCAAGCTTTTCAGATAAATTATTGATATACTCGGAAATTTGAGTGTTATCAATATAAAAATTTTCAACATCTACTAAATTAAGTGTTTGCCCTGACGCTGTTATAGTGTCTTTTAAAATTTTTATAGAATCCGAATAGGGGTTTTCCTCCGCAACGCGCGAAAACTTTTCCGTATTTGAATAAAATGAAAAAACATTATCAGGTTCAAAAGATTTTGAATTTCCGCATATTCTAATTACATCATCTATCTCAGACATCATTCCTATTATACTAATAAATTTCATCTCGCAAACAGCCATTTTTTTACCTCCTCCCTTATAATAAAACTACTGTATTATCATTGCTTTTATTTCATCTGGCGGTAATTTATATCTTACTCCTTCTATTATATTTATAATATTTAAAATTTCTATTTCTTTTAAAAAAATATACGACATTAAAACGATTTGCGGAGAAACAGAAAATCTTATGTTATGAAGGCTCCTTATAAAACGCATATATTTTGGGATTTTGTCTATAGTGTCAACCCCTTTTGAAAGCCACTTTTTACCGACTTTTGAATTTTTCATATCTACCATCATTTGCTTATGATCCTTAGAATAGATATACCCCCTGAGAGTTTTCATTCCAAGCGTGCCGAAGGGGAAAATTATCGTCTCAATATATTCGTCATTCACATGATAAAATTTCTTAACCCTTGTTATTCTTACAATATTACTAAGGTCAACATAGGTATTAAACAAATTATTAAGTTCCGCTTTTGTTTTGCCTTTTGTATATTTATCTGTTATATGAAATATTAAATCGTAAAGATAAGTATACAGTACGGCTTCTATTTGTGAAATATCAACCGGTTCGTTAATAATTCGAGGCCTGAATGGCATGAGCATTTTATTGTAAACTGATTTTTTTGTTGCTTCTAATAAATCATCAAAACTTTTTATACTTGAAAATGCGTTTATGTCTATTTTTGTATGATGCACCAAAAATATGGGCATAGAATAAAAATACTCGTTTGTCTTGCCGGCCGCCAGAAGCATTATTATATGTATTATCTCTTGTATCTCTGTTTTAGTTATTATATAGCTAAAAAAATGTTCTCCCGAAGATAAATCGTATTTCCCCAAAGCAGCGAAATCATAAAATAATTTTCTTTTTATAATGTCTTCAAGATACCCTCTGTGAATATCGTTTTCATTTATTGCACTTAAAATATCAAAATATAAAGTTTTGTGCTTTAAGTACGACGCTATCTCTGACACGTTATCGCAAGACATTAAATTTAAATAATCTCTTTCTTTCAGCCTTTTGCCGTACATTGCTCTTGCCTTGGAAAGTACGGCATTAGAAGCATAAGATAATATCATATTTAAAGTCCTTCTTTCACCCTCTGAATTATTTGCGAGACCCACACACCGGCATTTTCATAATATACCTTATCTATATTTTCAGAAATCTCGTTATAACGGTCTGTTATTGCCTTTATTTTCATATCGGCAATTTTTCTTTCCTCAGACTCCATAATTTTAATGTTTTGTCTGGCTTTATTAATGTGTTCTGTTTTCTTTTTTTCCCTCAAATCACTCATTTTTTGGATAGAATCTACCTTAAATTTTAAAGTTCTTGCTACTATCTCCCTGGATTTTTTATCCGCGTTTATGATTCTGTTTATAACGTCTTTCATTAAATCACACCCAAAATAAATTTATTTTTATTTTTTTATACCACAAAAATGCGATCGTGTCTCAAAATAGCTGAAATTCCTTCTTTTTTCCCCCCCTGCGTTCTGGCGGGGAAAAGATATTATCAACTAATTTGGCTTACAACCAGGTTTTTACTATAAACCGTCTTGTCGTTATATGATTATGTTACAAATAATAAAAAAGTCAAGAAAATATGCATGTATTTTTTATGAATTTAACATCACACACAAAATTGAAAAGTAATTTTCAAGGGGTGTTAGCCTTTTTTCTCGGCTTTCAGGCACTATAGCTGTTGCCCTTGAAAAATATCTAATTTTTTGTTACTTTCTCCCCGCCGAAGGCGGGGAGAAACCGTACGAACAAATTTACTTTTTTCAAATGTATAGCAATACTATAGTAAAAACTTTTTAAAACAGTGACGTTTTTGTTTTTTCCCCCGCGAGCCTGCGTGGAAAGAGCACACGTTTTCTATCTGATGAGTATATAGTGTTTTTTATTGTTGACATTAAATTATATTAGAGGTATAATTAGTTATAGATTAAAAATAAAGAGGAGATATAATATGAAAAAGAAAATAATGTCTGCTTTGTTAAGCGCTGCGTTAGTTTTGCAAATTGGTATAATCCCTCAAGCCTCTGCCGCACGTATTAGCGGTAACAGAGAAAGTATTGTTCAAAGTGCGAAAAAACCGAATACCGGTTCTTGGTTTTGGAGTACGTTGCCGCGGATAGCTTTAACGGCATTTGGGGGAACCGTGTTGTACCTTACCTACCATTATTTCAGGCAAAGGCAAAGACCAGCACTAAACCCAATAATACTAGCTCAAACTGAAGAACCAAGGATTCCAGATCTGAAAGATGATCAAAAACCAGTAGATCAAACTGAAGAACTAGAGATTTCAGATCTGGAAGATGATAAAAAACCAGAACTAGACCCAACGCCAAGTCCAGACCCAGGCCCAGTTCTTAATCCGGCACCGCTCCCAGCAGTTCCGCTTCTACATCTGGCCCCGCCCCCAGTGGTTCAGGTTCAACCAGAACCAAGACCAGAACCAAGACCAGCACCAAGACCAGCACCAAGACCAGCTCCAGGACTAACAATACTAGCTCAAACTGACGAACCGGGGATTCCAGATCCGGTAAATGGTCAAAAACCAAAACGACGCCTACTACACCCAGAGAACAATGAAAGGTTAATTAGGAGGTTAAACGACGAGGCAAGAGGCTGTGGTGCAGTTATAAGTAGGCTTTGGATACTTAAGGATTTGTGGGACCTTCCGGGCTGCAGTGTATATAACAACTGCCCCAATCTTTCAGATAAATCCGATCCCAAAAACACTGTAAGAGTTTTTGCAGCGAATAATGCGTATTTGCAATTTCCAAACGAAGAAGGACATAATAGAGCGAATCTGGAGTGGTGCCGCAATGAGCTAAGGCTTTACGGAGTGCCGTTGGCGTTTGTGCGTGATCTGGCTGCTTATGGTAGATTTGCCCAAACGCGGTTAGCTGTGCGAAAGAGCGACGGTACTTTTGTTGCAACTAGTGAAAGATATCGGTTGGTAGAATTATGCGTTCCGATATTTTGGCGGTTTAACGGCAAAACTTATAAAATGATGGTTTTTAGGGGTTGCAGGGATGCTAGATATATACGAAGCGAAATAGCCAACGCATTGCATGTACGACCGGAAGAGGTTGAAATTCGCGATCTGATGGACGATATTTTGCATGCTTTTGGGCATGATGTGCCAGGAGAACTTTTACCGGGTATAGGCGACGAAGGAAAAAATCCCATAATAGTTAATTTAGATATGCAAAACCCTGGCAGTGTTGCAAAAGTTGCTTTTGAAGCGGGTTTATTCGGCAACAGGCCGGCGGAATTTGATATGACAAAGCTTAGAGATCAGAATACACCACAACTTGAAAGACTTTTAACTGCAGTGAGCTATTTGCGTGCTGCGTGGGCAAAACTTCCAGCTTTCGTAATGCACGATCAGAGAGAACGAATAATTGCATTTGGCGACATACACGCAAACGCAAATGTACTTCCTCAAATTGATAAAATAATGAAAGATAATCCGGATGCGTTTTTTGTTTTTACTGGCGATTATGTGGACCGCTGCGCACCACCACAACCGGACGGAAAGCCAGGAAAAGCAAGTAACCCGGAAGTTATTATCCAAATGGCTTTATGGCAGCAGGAATTCGAAGGTCGTATTATTTTTCTCAGAGGAAACCATGAAACCAGAGATGTTAACGTGGTAGGTGGGTTGCAAGGGCAGTTGCATAAAGTATTTGGTTATGGAACGGGAGGTGTAGTTTGGGAAGCATGCAATGCAGCTTTTAACGAACTTCCGATAGCCGCTTGTATAGGAGATTGTTTTGCTTGCCATGGCGCGGTTCCCGGAGGCAATGATCCTGACAATCCGTTTGAAAACATACCCGATTTGAATACTTTAGATAAAACGTGTGCAGAAGATCGCACTACAGGGGAAAGAGCGGGATGTTACGAAGGCAATTTTTTGTGGAGTGACATACCGTTTGATGCGATAGGCCGTAGTTACCAGTTTAACAGGAGAGGTGCAGGCTTTAAAATTCACCCTGAAACAGAAACAGGTATATTGGAAGTGTTAAAATATGACGAAAAACCATTAATGCCCAAAGTTCTTATAAAAGGCCACATGCATCCAGATGGAGGCAAATCGTATGACGGTCAGTACTCAAATGGTGATCCTGTTACAATGACATGCGTAATTGGAAGTTATCCAGAAAAACTCCGTTTTGGATATACAATAATAGAGCCCGACAGACCTGTAAGGCATGTAGAATGGGATGCAACGAGGGTACCATAAAATTGGAAGAAAAGGCCACGCTTAAATGGCGCAAAAAATAAAGTAAATTTGTTATAGCTGTTCCGTTTGAAAAGCGTCTGATTTTTATGACTTTCTCCCAGCCGACGGCTGGGAGAAAGTACACGGATAAATTTACTTTTGAGGGCTGTTTTAAATCGTAACAGCTATAGT
>JAISWM010000058.1 GCA_031270785.1 Oscillospiraceae bacterium | reverse complement strand
ATACTGCATATATTGTATATAAAAAATAAAAAAAGTCAAATGTTTTTGCTGATTTGCCCAAATTAATAAAATTTTTGCCTCTGCCCGCCTATCCCCGATGCAGAGCACGCGAGGCATTATGGCAGGCTTGCGTGCTTCCTTCGGAAGCACGCTCGCAAAAATCGGTCATGTCTCAAAACAGTTAAAATTCCTTCTTTTTTCCCTCCGCCATTGGCGGGGGTGAAAGATATTACCAATCGATTTGGCCCACGACCACAAGGAACAGCCATCGCCCCACCAGCAGGTGGGGCGATAATTGTTAAAATTTAAACTTTTTTCAAGCACAGCGGCTTACATTTACGTTCCACTCACCGTAGGCAGGGGAAAAAACAAAAGCATCACTGTTTTAAAAGGCTTTTACCATAGCTACACCCTTTGACGCATTATTTCATAAATTATTATGCCAGCAGCTACGGAAGCATTAAGCGAATTTATTTTTCCTCGCATTGGTATGCTGATTAAAAAGTCGCTTCTTTCTTTTGACAATCTGCTCGCGCCTTTTCCTTCTGCCCCTATTATTACAGCTGTTTTACTTGAAAAATCTTGTTTAAGGCAAGGCTTTCCGGCAGCGTCAGCGCAATAAATCCAGAACCCTAATTTTTTAAGATCATCTATGGTATTTAAGATATTACTTACTTTTGCTACTTTAATGTGTTCAATAGCACCGGCAGAAGTTTTTTGTACTGTAAACCCTACGGTTGCACAGTGCCGTTTAGGGATTATAATTCCATGCACTCCCATACATTCCGCAGACCTTATTATAGCTCCTAAATTATGCGGATCTTCTATCCCGTCGAGTATTAAAATAAGCGGTATTTCACTTTTATTTTCTGCTACTTTTAATATGTCCCGGATCTCACTATATACAATACATGATGCCACCGCTATTACGCCTTGATGCGCTTCACCTTCAGACAGGGTATCGAGTTTTTTTCTGTCTGTTTTTTTAATAACAATTTTGTTTTCTCCGGCTTTAGCTATAATTTGGTGTATACTTCCAGACAAATGCCCATTTGATATGAGTATATATTCTATGTTTTTATTTGAGATTATGGCCTCTTTTACGGAATTTCTTCCTATAATCAATGTATTTTTCATAAGTTATATCCTGCTTTTTAAGTTTACTGAAAATAGCTTTAGCTATAACCGTTACGCTTTAAAAAAGTCCCAATTTCAGAAGTCTTTTTTCCCGCTAAGCCCGCGGGGAAAAGCTTACCTGTGTACCCTTTTCAAGAACAATATAGCTGTTCCGTTTGAAAAGCGTCTGATTTTTATGACTTTCTCCCAGCCGTCGGCTGGGAGAAAGTACACGGATAAATTTACTTTTGAGGGCTGTTTTAAATCGTAACAGCTATAGTCTCATTTTTTGATTGCAAGACTGGCACGTTACTTCATAAATTTTCTTCATCCTTAGAAACATCGTGGCTGCAATCACAATCACCATCACAATCATCCTCACAGTGGCAAGCATCATCACCGCACAATTCATCTTCAAAGTCAGCTATATCTTCATTCATAGTATCCATCTCTTCACAAATATCTTCTATGTCTTGATCTAAATCACAAACTCCCCCCGCTATATCGTCTAGCAAGTCTATAATGGCGGAAAACAATTTCGTTTCCTTTTTGCTTCCGTCAAGTTCAAAACCTTCCATTAAACCTCTGACATACGACGCTTTTTCTTTCAATTCATTCATACTTTTTCACCCTTTATTTAATAGACCTGTCCGTAAATCTCACAGAGCGCAAACTATCGAAAAATGTATCACTTAGAAAATGGCTTTGCATCAAAATCTCCCGGGAAGTATTTTTATACGCCGTCGTCGATTTTGATTGCAATCTGTAAAATTTACGGACAGGTCTAATATTTATTTTGGTCGTGTCTTAAAATAGTTGAAATTCCTTCTTTTTCCCCCGCCTATGGCGGGGGGAAAGATATTATCAATTAATTTGGGCCACTACCTTTACTTTTGCGCTCTTTCCATATATTGACCGGTTCTTGTATCAATTCTAATTAGTTCACCTTGATTTATAAATAGAGGCACTTTTATTCGAGCACCAGTTTCCAGTACCGCAATTTTTGCAGCGTTTGTGGCAGTATCGCCTTTAAACCCGGGGTCTGTTTCCGTGACTACGAGTTCTACGAAAAACGGAGGCTCTACTCCAAAAACATTGCCCTTATAAGACGCAACTTTACATTCGGTATTATCCTTTACAAATTTAAAATTATCTCCTAAAACATCTTTACTAATAGGTATTTGCTCGTAAGACTCGCTGTCCATAAAATAATAAAGATTACCGTCATTGTAAAGATATTGCATATCTTTACGTTCTATAAAGGCTTCGGGATATTTATCGTTTGGATTAAAAGTTCTTTCGACCACACTACCCGTTATTACATTTTTAAGTTTAGTTCTTACGAAAGCGGCACCTTTTCCGGGCTTGACATGCTGAAACTCCACAACAGAGACGACATCGCCATCCAGTTCAAAGGTAAGGCCATTTCTAAAATCACCGGCAGATATCAAATACATTACCTCCTAATATTTAATGCCCTTCAGTTTACCTTAACTTAAATATATTTTCAAGGCAATTGTCGGTTATGTCTTAAAATAATTTAAACTTTTTCTTTTTTCCTCCCGACTTTGGCGGGGGAAAACAAAGCCGTTTTCGCAAATATACAAAAGTGCATTTATGAATGTCATATTGTCTATTACCGCAATATTTTTAATATTTTTTGTTTATTTTTTCTAGTGGGGGGACACGCTTTTGTATAAGAAACTAGCTGTATTTAACATCTTCTTGAGTGCCACTGTGAATATCTTCTTTAATGGTGTTTTCAACAATTTTCCCCTTGCCTTGAAACTCAACAACCACGAATACATCCTGTACGTCCTTTATTTTTTCAAAAGGTTCAACTATAGCATAATTTGAAGCGTTATCACTATCATATTCCAAAGATATTATTTTTCCAAGCAAAAGATTTTTAGGATACATTCCACTAAGCCCGGAAGAAACCACAAAATCTCCGGGGTTTATATTATTATGAGACGGGATTAATGTCATACGGGTAAGATTTTGATCAGCAAGCTCTATATTTCCGCTGATAACTCCACAATCTAAACTTATTTTATCTACGACGCCAATTTTTACATCGGGCGATAAAACAGTTTTTACCTTACTGGAATTTGCATTGACATAAAAAACGTACCCTACAATACCGTTTTCAGTAATAACGGCGTCGTTTTCGGAAATACCGGCCAAAGAACCACGGTCAATAGTAAAACCCTGAAAAAACTCCCCCGGATCTTTGCCTACAACCGAAGCCGAAACAAATTTTAAACTGTTATTTTCCTTTTTAAGATCGTAATATTTAGCATATTGAGCATTTTCTTTTTTAGTGTCATAGTAATCTACGACCATATTTCTAAGGCTGCGAATTTCATTTTCAAGAGTCTCTATTTCCAATTCAAGTTCATAAGATTTTTTCCTTTCCCCTAAAAAAGATATAGCGTGATTAGAAATCTCGGCGGATATTTTTTCAAAAGGAAGTGTTATATAGCTCATAACGTCAAAAAGACCATTTTCTGAGAAGGCAAAAGTATAAAAAAGAATTCCTGAAAGTATCAAAGTTACTCCCAAAAGAATTCTAAATATATTACTTCTAAAAAATTTAAACATTACCTCGAGTCTCCAAACGTAAAAAACTAGGTGTAGTTACTTCCATAAAAAGTAAACTTGCTTGTGCGCTTTTTCCCCGCCTTCAGAGGGGAGGAGACATAAATAATATCACGTTTCTAAATGGTTTTGGCTATATGAGGATAAAGTTTCCGGAGTTATCAATGAAAAGCGGTTCACAAAAATGTCTAACTGATTTGAAGATGGGACATGTCTCAAAACAGTTGAAATCCCTTCTTTTCCCCCGCGAATCGGCGGAGGGAAACAAAAACGCCATTATTTTAAAAGCTTTTTACTACATTCGGCAAGTTGTGGTTGCGGCCGATTTGCAGGAAGTCGACTTTTGACCCAAGCGCGCACCAAGGTTGCTGCCAAACCCCCTACTATTGTTATCCCCGCTACTATTCCTGCTAATAACAGCGAGGGCAAAAGTGGCGTTCCTGTTTTTGTGGTTGCCGCAGTTTCGGCTGTTTCAACCTTAGTGGGCGTAATTGCAGCCGCAGTTGTTCCAACCTCAGCTGCTCCATGCTCAGCTGCCACAGTTTCAGTTGTTGCATTGGCCAACAAATTTATGAATTTTTCCATTTCGTAGCCCGTTGCAGCATTTACGGAGCAAAATGCCGCACCACATCTTTTCGCTTCCTCTTCAATGCGTTTCGCATTACCGTTCACATTTTCATTATCTACTTTTTTAGTTGCAACCAAAATAATCGTTACGCCTTTAGGGCAGTTTTCATTTACAAATTCCACCCACGTACCAATATGATCTATACTAGTTTGGTCAGTACTATCAACGCAAATAACCGCTGTGTCTACTTCAGGACAATATGACAGGCTTAAATTACGATGCTTTTCTGCACCGGGGATATCCCACATCTGAATAGTAACAGTATTATTGTAGACACTTCTGGTAAAACAGTCTACTCCCATAGTACTTTCATAATCTCGACTAAAAGTGCCATACATAAATCCTTGAACCAATGTTGTTTTTCCTGCTTTTGGATCTCCCAAAAATATCGCTTTGACTTTTTTGACCTTATCACCAGGCGCAGCAGAAACATTAATTAAATTTGAAAACACAAAAGAAAACGTGCAAATCAGTGCAATAAATTTTTTAAAATTCACAGCAGTAGCGCTCCTTCAATTTTTAAATTAAATTTGTTGTAATTTAATTCTAACATGTTTTTTGCGCCTTGTCAAGCAAAAAAGCTAAATTTTAAAAAACATTTTTGTATTATAGCTATTTATTGTAAAAAAGTTTTTACTATATACGTGATATTATTTACATCCCCCGCCTTGGGCGGGGGGGAATATTACCAACTAATTTGGACCACCACCAAATGTTTTTTGCTATATAGCTGTTTCGTTTGAAAAGCGTCTGATTTTTATGACTTTCGCCCCGCCGTCGGCTGGGAGAAAGTACACGGATAAATTTACTTTTGAGAACTGTTTTAAATCGTAACAGCTATAGTTGAAACTTCTCATTATTTTTTCGCGAATCGGCGGTGAAAAAAAGATATTACCAACTAATTTGCCACACAACCAGCACGCAAGCCCGCCGTAATGCCCCGCATGCTTTGCAGCGGGGATAGGCGGGCGAAAGTAAAAATTTTACTTTTTACATTATCTTATTTTATTTATGTAATTTACTATATCTCCAACGGTTTGTATATTTTCCAAAGAATCTTCTTTACCTATTTCTATGTCAAACTCATCCTCTATTGTTGCCAACAGGTCAGCTATATCCAAAGAATCAGCGCCTAAATCATCTACAAGATTAGTTTCCAAATTAACAGAATCTTCCTCAACATCAAACTGTTCACTTAAAATAGATTTTATTTTTTCAATAACCATATAAACATCTTCCTCCACAAAGAATTATATCCGGCTTTTGGGTCGCGCCATAAAATAGTTGAAATCCCTTCTTTTCCCCCCGCCTATGGCGGGGGGGAAAGATATTATCAACAAATTTGGCCCACAACCGGCTTTTGTGCTAAAAGTAAAATTTTTGCTCTTGCCAAACCTATCCAGGGTGCAGGAGTATACCGGGAATTATGGCAAATTTACACGGCTTTTTTCGGAAGCCTGCCCTCAAAAAGCGGTGGTGACCTAAATTGGTTGATATTATCCTTTCTCGCTATTGGCGGGGGAAAGAAAAAAGAAAATTAAATTATTCTGAACCATTACCTGATTTGTTGCCGAAAAGTTTATTTTTTGCACCGGCAACTTCACTTTTCCGGCTTCGCCCACCATGCCTCTTTTACTTTTCTAAAAATAAATTTTCCGCTTTTATATGCTAAAACCGATTCGGCAACAATTACCGATATAACAACACCCAAAGCCGCATTTTCGCTAAATTTTGCAAAAGGTTTACTTGCTATTTTAGCTGGAACTATTAATATGTCAAACAGCTGATCCATAGCGCATACGCCACCCGATATTTTTTGTAAATCGTCTTCCGGCATTTCATTTAATTTACCTACTATAGTGTTTACATATTCACCAATTTCTTCTATTTCTTTTTCGGATATTTCTACTTCTTCACTTGAAAAAGCATTTATAACCTCATCTTTTGTTTTTAAACCTATTATCTTTTTTAAAAAATTTTTATCTTTTAATTTTTCTTTTGCTTTTTCATTCATTTTGTTTCTATCCTTATAAATTAGTTAATATTATTTTCTTTCTCGCTATTGGCGGGGGAAAGAAAAAAGAAAATTAAATTATTCTGAACCATTACCTTATTTGTTGCCGAAAAGTTTATTTTTTGCGCCGGCAGCTGCACCTTTACACTTCGCCCACCATGCCGCCTCTTTTGCTTTCTTATAAATAAATTTTCCGCTTTCATATGCTAAAACCGATTCGATAAAAAATACCGCCATCAGAGTACCCCACATCGCATTGCCGCTAGGTTCCAAAAAATCATCTGCTATTCTAATTGGAGCTAATAATATGTTCCCCAGTCGTTCCATAGCGCATACGCCACCCGATATTTTTTGTAAATCGTCTTCCGGCATTTCACTTAATTTACCTACTATAGTGTTTACATATTCACCAATTTCTTCTATTTCTTTTTCGGATATTTCTACTTCTTCACTTGAAAAAGCGTCCATAACCTCATCTTTTGTTTTTAAACCTATTATCTTTTTTAAAAAATTTTTATCTTTTAATTTTTCTTTTGCTTTTTCATTCATTTTGTTTTCAACCTTTCTTTATCCCCGGTATTAGCACAGGTAAAACACAAAAACAAAATCTTAAATTTAAATTATTGTGCAATTATAGTTAAGAAATCTGAAAAACCCGTCATATTAAAAACTTCCATGATGCTTTCATTTACCTCGGTTATAGCAAGGCTTGCGTTGGGGATATTATTAATTTTCTTTTGAGCGTAAAGTATAGCTCTAAGCCCAGCACTACTTAAATATTCCACTTCCTTAAAATTAAACTCTAAAACTATTTCATCGGCATCTAAAGTGTCATCTATTATTTGCTGAAATTCCGGAGCTGTCTTGGTGTCTACTCTGCCGGTTACGTATAAAACCGTTTTATCTCCTTGACTTACTTTTTCTACTTCCATTTCACATACCTCCAAGCAATTTATAGCAAAAACCATTCAGAAACGTGGTATTATTTACGGTTCTTTCCACCGCCAGAACGCGGGGGGAAGAGCAAAAATATCACTGTTTTAAAAGATTTTGACTGTGCAACTTCTTTGTCAATTTAAGAACATTTTGATTTTGGGTATATTCATATTCCATCTTATCCATAATTTGTTTTACTAAGAATATACCAAGTCCTCCGATTTTTCTATCCTGCACGGAACTTGTTATATCCGCACAGCCCGCTTTAGTAGAATCAAATTGAGTGCCGCTATCGATAAAAGTGATACATATTTCATTGCCGGCGCTATCATAAAGGAACTTTATGGTAACGTCGCCCGGAAAATCTAAATGTTTGTAAGCATACGTAGAAATATTTACAAAAATTTCTTCGCAGGCGACCAAAACACTGGTGCGGACTTTCTTTTCTGAAACGACGTCCTTTATAAGACAGTCCAAAAACGAATACACATCGTCCCAATTATCAATCGCGGCAGCCACGCTGTATACCTTCTCCACTTATAAAACCATCACCCTTTCTTAAACAGTACCATATATAGCTAACGCCACTTAAAAATGCCTAATTTTTTGGTTATGTCTCAAAACAATTGAAACTTCTTCTTTCTCCCCCCCTCCGAAGGCGGGGGGAAGATATTATCAATTAATTTGACCCACAACCAATTTTTTACCACTTTCTCCCCGCCGTTGAAAAGGAGAACCGTACAAACAAATTTACTTTTTCAAGTGCAGCAGCTATATTTTAAGACATGACCAATTTATTTGATGATTATACTCTAAAAACGATAAAATATAAATACACAAAACAAATATATTTTGTTTATATATATTATCCATTTTATATAAATATGTCAAATAAAATTTTCATTTTTTAATTTGTTATTTTTTTGATTACATCTATTAGTAAGATAATATATTCTAACTTTCAAAAAAAGTAAACATATTTGCAAAAAAAATTTTTTGTTTTATAGCTGCTACATTTGAAAAAAGTAAATTTGTTCGTGCTGTCTTTCCCCGCCTGTGGCAAAGAGGGGGGAGAGTAGTAAAAAATTGGTTGGTAATATCCTTTTCCCCCGCTAGAACGCGGGGGGGAGAAACACAAATAATACCACGTTTCTAAATAGTTTTGGCTACAATATTTTTTCCCCCCCGCCCAGTGTGTGGTGGGGAGAAAAAAGAAGTTTCAATTATTTTGAGACATGACCACTTTGGCAAGGAGGATACAAATAATATCACGTTTCTAAATGGTTTTGGCTATAATATTTTCCCCCCCCGCCCAGTGCGTGGGGGGTGGAAGAAGTTTCCACTATTTTGAGACACGCCCCATCGTCTTAAAAAGTGATATAATACCACAAAGCAGGGGGGGATAGAATTACCATGAGTAACTATATTTATAAAAGCCACAATGTTCCTGTGTTATTGTGCCACGAAGATGGAAACAAAGGCAAAAATATAGTTGCTATGTCGAGAAAAAATAAATTCGTTCGCACGGCCTCTCCCCGCCGGCGACGAGGAGAAAGTGATAAAAAACTAGGTACTTTTCAAGGGCACTTGCTATAGACTTTTTCCCTCCGCCATTAGGTGAAAGAAGTTTCAATTTTTGACCACAACTAAAAATGCCCCCCCGCCTGCACGGCAGAAGGGCACTACCACATTTAAATCAAAGTAACAAGCAACAATCCAAACCTTCTTCTCCCTGCTGCACAAATACCTCATTTATTACCTTTACTTTTTTATCGATCGAGAGAGCCCGGTCGTCAAAGCAAGTTATCGGGTGGTTCGGCAAAATTAGCGTTTGCAGGGGAAGGCTCCTAAAACATTTCCAATTCATTTTTTGGAGTAAGTGGCAATCAGTTAAGTCTATAGTTTGAAGGTTCACGAACCTATATGGGATACACCTAAGCTCAAGACCCTCGCCTAATTCTGGGTCCCTGCTTATCAAACTTTCATTGCAAAAAGGATAACCACAACGACGGTGAACATCAGAACAACAATCAGCATCAGAAAAACTATCAGCGTAATCAAGGTTTTTAATGTTACCGGAAATCCTTATCGTGGTTATTTCGTCGGCTCTTTCCCTCGGTATATACCAAGTATATTTGCGCTCTCGCATTAAAGCAGGGTCATAAGCATTTTTCGAAGTTGTAGTCAAATCACCAAAGACATACAATAAACGAAGCATAGATACATTTATCCTTGATTCTCCATCACCCATTCCTGTTATTGATATGGTGTTTTTATCCGTTACCATATACTCTATGTCATCATAAATCACTGCGCTGATGGGCCCGCATCGCTCCTTCAATGCCTCAATCGGACCCGAGCCGCCTTTGGCCATGCACCCCATTTTTTTAGATAAACTTATCTTCAATTTACCACCAGGCAACTCCTCTGCCTTTCCTACATACCCCAGTCTTTGAAGTATTTCGTTGTTTGCAAACACTTTAACAGAACAACAACACACAGCAACCAAAATTAACGAAAACATTTTTGCCACAAATCTTCTTACTTTCATAACACACTCCTACATAATTGTAAAATAATGGAAATTGGTACAATTGTAGTCTGTGCTGGTAAAAAATTCAAGCAAAAATTTATGTTTGTATGAATCAATTAAATTCATTTTTATATTTTAATTTTTTTAATATAATTGTATAAAATTTATATTTTTCGTGGATAAGGAAAAACAATGATTTATACTAATTTTAAACGAACTATAGCTGTTTCCTTTGAAAAAAGCCATATGAAGCAAGCCATCGCCCCGGGCAGTGGTCCAAATTTATTGATAATATCTTTTCCCCCCGCCATAGGCGGGGGGGAAAGAAGGGATTTCAACTATTTTGGGACACGACCATCGCCCCGCCGGTAAGGCAGGGCGATGATTTGCTAAAAATTAGATTTTTTCAGGTGTATAGCCAAAACCATTAAGAAACGTGGTATTATTTGCGTTTTTTTCCCACACCATTGGCAAGAAAAAAGAACAAAAATGCCACTATTTCAAAAGGCTTTTATTATGCCGCGCCGATAAGTTGGTAGTGTCACAAATTAATTGATAATATTCTTTTCCCCCCGCCTACGGCGGGGGGAAAAGAAGAAATTTCAACTATTTTGACCCACAGCCGATAAGTTAAGTTCGCCGGGATTATTTTTAACATAATGATACAAATACTGCTGAGCAATACCCGGATATTTTCCAAATATATCCGAGTTTTGATCTTTAAACACCGTATGCATAATTTTTTTCATCCACACATCTATTGGGAAACACTCTAATTTATGATATGCGTAAAGCAGTACGCATTCTGAAATTTTGGAGCCTACTCCTTTTATTTTCATTAGTGTTTCTTTGGCTTTATTTGTGTTTACGTTTTTTAAATTTTCTAAATCTATTTCTCCTGAACTTACTTTGAGGGCGGCGTCTAAAATATATCTTGCTCTGAAGCCGCACTTTATCGGTTCAAGGTCTTTTTCGTTTAGTCTGCTTATTATTTCGTGGTTTGGAAATGTATAAAACTCGGTGCCGTTTATTTTTTCACCAAAGATGGTACATAAAGAATTAATTATTTTCTTTATTCTGGGGATATTGTTGTTTTGAGATATTATGAATGAACAGAGTGCCTCCCATGGCTCTTGACTCAAAATATGTATGCCCGAGTAGTTTTTGTATGCTTTTTTAAATATAGGGTGAATGCTTTCAAGTTCTTTTTGCACTCCCCTATAGTTAAAGTTTAAATCAAAGTAATTTATCCAAAAATTTTTAGTATTTTCTATTGTTGTATTTTCAAGTGTTATATCTGAACCGCTTTTATATACTGCCACATGCTCGTTTTTTACCACCGCATGGTATTTATCGTCTTTTTTCTCCCACCTGAAACATTGCCCGCAATTTAGCGTATGCTCAAAATTTATATCTGAATCAATATTTTTTATTATTACCCCATTTGAAGTTTTTAAATATTGCATTTATTTTGTCCTTTTCCTTTCTGATGCTTTTTCCGCCGCATATATAGCTGCTACATTTAAAGAAAGTAAATTTGTTCGTACGGTTTCTCCCCACAGGCTCGCGAGGAAAGAGTAGTAAAAAATTAGGCATTTTTCAAGGGCTTAGCTACATCCCGAATGATATATAGCTGTTTCGTTTGAAAAGCGTTTGATTTTTATGACTTTCTCCCAGCCGACGGCTGGGAGAAGGTACATGAATAAATTTACTTTTGAGGACTGTTTTAAATCGTAACAGCTATAGT
>JAISWM010000094.1 GCA_031270785.1 Oscillospiraceae bacterium | reverse complement strand
GTTTAAAATCATGTGCGATAGGTACAGAAATAAGCGTAAGCGTCACGGTCTCAGAATGACAATAATTTGCGGTTTGCATAATATGGATTTACAGGTTGTTTAATTTTCGGACATATCTAGTGATGTATTTTTTGATAGTTTGCGCTCTGTGAGATTTACGGACAGGTCTATTATCAACTAATTTGGATCACCACCAGGCTAGGATTGCTAAAATTTAGATTTTTTTAAGTGAAATAGCTGTACATTTATATATAATTTTGCTTTAAAAATCTAAATATATTTGACAATTATAAACATATAGTATAGTATAATGGAGCTACATTAATTAATTTAGGGGTGAACAATATGAATGAATCATTGAAAAAATTGTTATTAAAATTGAGTTCTGATGAAAAATTATTTCTGCAACTGATAAATAAAGATTCCATCGCTGAAATGCATAAATTTTGTTTAACACTGCAAGAGGGTGATTATTCAAAAGAAGAACTGGAACAGATATTAATTAGACTTATCAGGGAATTAATAAATGGGCGTAACTTGTCTGACAAGAATTTGTCTAGTGAAAATTTATCTGATGAAAATTTGTCAAAAGTTGGCGGGGGCTCTTGGGCTGGCGTGGGCTCCTTTTTGGGGGTTACAAAGGGGCTTTTGGGTGTTGTTTCTAGTCTTAACCCTATGGAACAGTTTGAGAATGGTGTGAGAATCGGAAATGCGTTTAAAGGTATTTTTGATAATAAGTAATTTAATCTTATTGGGGCCTAATTCGGTCGCGTGTCCGTTAATTTTTGCGGGCGGGCTTTTGGAGGAAGTCGGCAAGCTTTCCGTAATGCCCTGTATGTTCTGCATCGGGGAGAGGTGAACGAGAGCAAAAATTTTACTTATTAGACCTGTCCGTAAATCTCACAGAGCGCAAGCTATCGAAAAATGCATCACTTAAAAAATGGCTTTGCATCAAAATCTCCCGGGAAGTATTTTTATACACCGTCGTCGATTTTGATTGCAATCTGTAAAATTTACGGACAGGCCTAATATGAGTTTTTGCTTATCGCCTTTTTTGGTGCTGTGCAAGAGCAGATCCAAACGTAAAGTTTGGTAGTGGGTCAAATTAGTTGATAATATCTTTCCCCCCCAGAACGCGGGGAGGAAGAAAAAATTCCAACTATTTTGGGACATGGCCTAAAATTTGGTGTGTGGCTGTGGCTTTTGAAAAGAGCAAACTTGCTCCATGTATTTCGGGTTATGTTTAATAATTGAAACTTTTTCTTTTCCCCCGCGAGTTGGCGGGGGGCGCAAGAATGGATTTCAATTATTTTGAGACATGACCCGCAGGCCTGTGGGAAAAGAATGCACAAATGAGCAGATCTGTCCGCAAACTTTACAGATTGCAATCAAAATCGACGGTTGTGGGTCAAATTAATTGATAATATCTTCTCCCCTGCGAGTTGGCGGGGGGGAGAAAAGAAGAAATTTCAACTATTTTGATACATGGCCTACAAATTAATAATATCTTTCCCCCGCCTATGGCGGGGGAAAAAAGAAGAAATTTCAACTATTTTGAGACACGACCAGATTTTGATGCAAAGCCATTTTTTAAGTGATACATTTTTCGATAGTTTGCGCTTTGTGAGGTTTCCGGACAGGTATAGTATATTTTTTCAAGTAAAACAGCTATAATAAAGCAGCAACTTTATCATGCGAGGTGAATTATATGCACAAGGAAACTATGATTTTTCCTGTATTTAACGACAAGGAAACGAGCGTAAGAAAAACTCTTACCATTGTTTATGATGCTTTAGTAGAAAAAGGATATAGCGCTATTAATCAAATAGTTGGTTATTTACTTACGGAAGACCCCACTTATATTACTAAATATAATAACGCCAGAAGTTTGATAACTAAAATTGACAGGAATGAGCTTCTTAAAGAATTAATAAAATCTTATTTGAAAAATTAATATGTGATTATAAAAATGATCTGGTGATGGGTCAAATTAGTTGATAATATCTTCCCCCACCGCCCAGGGCGGGGGAAAAAAGAAGAGATTTCAATTATTTTGAAGCACGGCCAAATGATCTGGAGGGGAAAAATTCATTGGCAAATAAGATTAAAAAAACGAGTATTAAAGTGTACGTTCCTCTGATTTTTTTATTGGCAGCTATTATAGTGCTGGTGATATGCATATATACTTTCGCGGTTAAAAATTATAAAGAGTCGGTTGACGATAGTGTGGTATCCGGAAGATCCGTTCATCAAGCTGTGTATGGCAGACACACTCAAGAAGTGTTCAAAAAGATAAAGGAAAATTTTTTAAAACTTGAAGATAGTTTGTCTTACGATATAGATGGGTCTGATGTAGACAAAATAAATTCAGGGGCTGGTACGAAATGGGTTAAAGTGGATAAAAACACTATTGATATATTAAATAAAGCGCATGATGTATCACAAAACAGCGGCGGAATTTTTGATATTACTTCTCTTCCGCTATTTAAATTGTGGGGATTTGAAGATAGTCAAGTATGTACCCCTGCTGCTGAAGAAATCAACGAAACGTTAAAACACGTAAATTATAATTTAGTAAATATTAATCATAATCTTGATAGAGTTAAATTAGATGATGAATTCTCTTTAATTAGTTTGAAAAATCTTTTAAGCGGTATACTGTGTGAAAATGCTGTGGGCGTGTATAAAGGCTCCGAAATAAGTTACGGGATTATATCCGTCGGTAACGTTACGGGGCTATATGGGGAAAAACCCGATCAGTCGTTTTGGAAAATATCTCTAAGGGATCCTTTCGATAGCGATATTAACATAGGAAATATAAAAGTTAAAAGCGGGTATATATCTACATTTGGCTGTAATTCGGATAAAATTTTCTTTAATGGTGAAAAAATAAATAAAATTGTAAATCCTAAAACCGGAGAATTACCTAAAAGTGACATTTTATCTGCTACAGTATTTTATTCTGACCCTATAATTGCCGGTGCTCTTTCAAAAGTATGCTGCATTATCGACAAAGAAGCAAGTTTTAAAATTTTAAATCATTACGGTGCTGAAGCTATAATTATAGATTCGGATAAAAATGTGCATATAACGCAGAATATATACGACGAATTTAATTTGATCAAAAATGATTACAAAGTCTATTCACTTTCTTCTTGATACAGCTATTTTCAAGAAAAACGGCTATATAGTAAAAATCTTTTCAAACAGTAGACCTGTCCGTAAATTTTACAGATTGCAATCAAAAATCGACGACGGCGTATGAAGATACTCCAAGGAGATTTTGATGCAAAGCCATTTTTTAAGTGATGCATTTTTCGATAGTTTGCGCTCTGTGAGATTTACGGACAGGTCTAGTGGCATTTTTGTTCTTTCCCCCGCCATAGGCGGGGGAGAAAGAGGAAGTTTCAATCATTGGTTGTGCCCCAAATTAGTTGATAATGTCTTCTTCCCGCGAGTTGGCGGGGGGAAGAAAGAAGTTTCAACTATTTTATGGCGCGACCCATTTTTTCGATATAGCTGTTTCGTTTGAAAAGTATCTGATTTTTATAACTTTCTCCCAGCCGTCGGCTGGGAGAAAGTACACGGATAAATTTACTTTTGAGGGCTGTTTTAAATCGTAACAGCTACAAGGTTGTATCTCCTTATGTATAACGTCGCAAACCTACTGATATCTGAAGATTATATTAATGCTTTTGTTTTCTTTAACTTCAACTTTTTCTACAAGACTTATTATTGTTTCTTTTTTGTACTCGGACGAATTCAAAAAATTTTCAACTGCTTTCTTTGTTTCCAAGTATATTTTGTGGTTTGAAACGCTGCAATTTTCCAATGCTTTTAGTTTTTTATCAAGAATTTTTTTGTTTTTGTCTAGCTTTAAGTACATCCTTAGATATGTCCGAAAATTAAACAACCTGTAAATCCATATTATGCAAACCGCAAATTATTGTCATTCTGAGACCGTGACGCTTACGCTTATTTCTGTACCTATCGCACATGATTTTAAAC
>JAISWM010000010.1 GCA_031270785.1 Oscillospiraceae bacterium | reverse complement strand
CAGATTTATTCCGTTCTTATAAAGATTGATAAAAGTCTTATTGAAGCGGCGCAAGATTTGGGTGCTAATAAATTAATGACGTTTATTAAAGTTATTTTTCCGCTGAGCGTGCCGGGTGTAATTTCCGGGATTACGATGGTGTTTGTGCCAGCTGTTAGTACGTTTATAATATCTAAAATGCTTGGCGGCGGAGCCAATTTATTAATAGGTGATTTAATAGAAATGCAGTTTTTGGGTAATATTTACAATCCCAACTTAGGCTCAGCTATTTCGTTATTTTTAATATTTGTGATATTAATATGTATGGGAATAACGAATCAGTTTGATCATGATGACAGCGCGGATGAAAATATAGTAATTTAGGACCTGCATAGCTGTTTATAGCAAAAACCTTTTTTCAACAGTGACGTTTTTGTTTTTTCCCCGCGAGTCGGCGGGGGGAAAGAAGGAATTTCAACTATTTTGACCCACAAGGAGATTTTGATGCAAAGCCATTTTTTAAGTGATGCATTTTTTCGATAGTTTGCGCTTTGTGAGGTTTACGGACAGGTCTACTATAGCTGTTTCGTTTGAAAAGCGTGTCTGATTTTTATAACTTTCTCCCCGCCGACGGCGGGGAGAAAGTACACGGATAAATTTACTTTTGAAAACTTTTTTAAAGCGTAACAGCTATATACAAGTTCTTAGTTTTGGAGGGTAAGCATTTGAAATTGTTTAGTAAAATATATCAGTTTCTTTTTTTCCTTTTTTTGTATTCTCCAATAGCAATATTGATAATATATTCTTTCAACAACTCAAAAAGCAGAGTTGTTTGGCAAGGTTTTACTTTTAAATGGTATATTAAATTAATAAATAACACTGAAATATTATCGGCGTTTTCTAATACTCTAATCATAGCCATAGTAGCTTCGGCAGTAGCTACAATTCTGGGCACCTTAGCGGCGGTCGGCATAGTAAACACCAAAAATATTTTTAAAAAGATTTTAATTAATGTTACGAATTTGCCGATGCTTAATCCCGAAATAATTACCGGTATATCAATGATGTTATTATTTGTGTTTATATACAGCCGAACCGGATTTTTAAAGCCCGGTCTTTTAACGCTGATACTATCCCACATTACATTTTGTTTGCCGTATGTGGTATTGTCGGTACTGCCTAAACTCAGGCAAATGGACTTTAATATATACGAAGCGGCGCAAGATTTAGGCTGCAATCATTTTCAAGCATTTTTTAAGGTCGTCATGCCGCAAATTACTTCCGGAGTAGTGACGGGATTTATGGTGTCGCTTACAATGTCAATAGATGATTTCTTGATAAGCTATTTTACAAGCGGTACAGTTCAAACACTGCCGCTGACTATATATTCCATGACAAGAAGAATAATAAGCCCCGAAATTAATGCATTATTTACAGTACTGTTTATAATAATATTTTTGCTGGTTATAATTATAAATATGAGGAAAGACAAGGAAAAAATTGAAAAATAATAGACCTGTTCGTAAATTTTACAGATTGCAATCAAAATCGACGACGGCGTATAAAAATACTCCCGGGAGATTTTGGGTGGTGGTCCAAATTAGTTGATGATATCTTTTTCCCCGCCCATTGCGGGGGGAAAAAGAAGATATTTCAACTGTTTTGAGGCATGACTGGATTTTGATGCAAAGCCGTTTTTTATAGCTGTTTCGTTTGAAAAGCGTCTGATTTTTATAACTTTCTCCCGGCCGACGGCCGGGAGAAAGTACACGGATAAATTTATTTTTGAGGACTGTTTTAAATCGTAACAGCTATAAGTGATGCATTTTCGATAGTTTGCGCTCTGTGAGGTTTACGGATAGGTTTAATAAAGTTTTTAAGGATGTGTAAGTGAATGCCAAAGCCAATAGTAGCTATTGTTGGAAGGCAAAACGTCGGGAAATCGGCATTGTTTAATAAATTAATCGGAAAACGTCTTTCAATAACAGACGATAGTTCCGGAGTTACCAGAGACCGTATATATGCCGACTGTGAGTGGAGAAATAAAAACGTCCTTTTAGTTGATACCGGTGGATTAGAACCAAACTCAACCGATGCGATGCTTTCTCAGATTAAAATACAATCGCAAATTGCCATAGATTCAGCTAATGTTATTATATTTGTAACAGATATTAAATCCGGCATAGTGTCAACCGATCAAGAAGTTGCTCAAATCCTCCAAAAAAGCGGCAAACCTATAGTGCTATGCGTTAATAAATGTGACCGCATCGGGAAACCTGACGTAAACCTTTATGAATTTTATAATTTGGGAATCGGCGATCCGATAGCGGTATCGTCTGTGCACGGGCACGGCACAGGGAATTTACTTGATGAGGTATTTAAACATCTTCCTGAGAAAAAAGAAGAATCGAAAGATAACGGCAACACAATTTCTGTAGCTATAATAGGGAAGCCAAATGTAGGGAAATCATCTCTTGTGAACAGCATCTGCAAAGATCAAAGATGCATTGTATCAGATGTTGCAGGTACTACCAGAGACTCAGTAGACACAGCAGTAAATAACTCCTTTGGTGCATATAATTTAATTGATACGGCAGGTATAAGAAGGAAAAGCAAAATAACTAATGAGCTTGAAAAATATAGTATGCTTCGGTCCAGATCAGCAATAGAAAGGTCAGACGTAAGCGTTATCTTAGTAGACGCAAAAGAAGGTTTTACAGAGCAGGATTCAAAAGTAGCAGGTCTTGCGCATGAAGCCGGGAAAGGGTGCGTTGTGGCGATTAATAAATGGGACGCGATAGAAAAAAGCCAAAAAACTATAGACGAATTTAAAAAGAATTTTGAAAATAATTTTGGATTTATGCCGTATGCCTCAATGGTAGCCATATCAGCCCAAACCGGCCAAAGGATTAATAATCTTTTTGCTCTGATAAATGAAGCTTACAACTCTTGCACCGCACGGATTTCGACAGGGGCTCTCAACGACCTTTTAGCGCAGTTTATAACCAGAGTCCCCCCGCCAACGCATAAAGGGAAAAGATTAAAAATATACTATATGACTCAAGCAAGTATAAAACCGCCAACATTTGTATTTTTCGTGAATAAAAAAGATCTTTTCCATTTTTCATACCAAAGATACTTAGAAAACTGCATTAGAAATACTTTTGGGTTCAAAGGCACTCCCATAAATTTTGTTATAAGAGAAAAAGGCGAAAACAAACTATAAAATTTTATGTTATAGCTGCTGCATTTGAAAAAATAAATTTGTTTACGCGGCCTTTCCCCGCTGATGGCGTGGAGAAAATAGTAAAAAATTAGAAATTTTTCAAGGGCGTTAGACATAACTGTTTTAAAAAGTTTTTACTGTAAAATACACTTTGAAAGGGGATAAAGGGGAAAAGCAATTTTATAGCTGCTACATTGGAAAAAAACAAATTTGTTTACGCAGTCTCTTCCCCCAGATGGCGGGGAGCAAACAGCAAAAATCAGAAATTTTTCAAGGGCGTTAGATATAACTGTTTTAAAAAGTTTTTACTGTAAAATACACTTTGAAAGGGGATAAAGGGGAAAAGCAATTTTATAGCTGCTACATTGGAAAAAAATAAATTTGTTTACATGGTCTTTCCCCGCAGGTTCGCGGGGAGAAAATAGTAAAAAATTAGAAATTTTTCAAGGGCGTTAGATATAAAATATCAATTTTCCCCATTTTAAAAAATGTTTGAAACCGTATACTCATTTTTACATCAATACTACCCGGAACTTATTTTGTTATTTACAATATCTTATTTAATAGGAAGTATGAATTTTTCGATCATTGTAACTAAATTTAAAAAAGCTAATGATATAAGAACTCTAGGCAGCGGTAACGCGGGGTTCACAAACGTTTTAAGGAGCGTAGGAGCAGGCCCGGCAATCATTACCTTTGCGGGGGATTTTTTAAAAGGGGTACTGGCAGTGTACATATCAGGGCTTATAATACAAATTAACCCTGCTGCTGCGGGTAACATGTTTATCTTAAAGTGCGGTGCGTATCTGTCCGGGTTTGCTTGTGTGCTTGGCCATCTGTACCCGTGTTTTTTTAAGTTTAAAGGAGGCAAAGGAATATTAACCTCATGGTCTGCTACGCTTCTGATAGATTATAGAATTTTTTTAATAATGATATCGATTTTTTTAATAGTATTAATTGCATCTAAGATAGTTTCTTTAGGGTCGCTTGCGGCGGCAGTTTCTTACCCTGCGATAACTTTTTTGGTAACTTATTTTTCGGATTGCAGTGAAAACTTTAATACCGCATATGTACTAATGTGCACCGCGATAGCCTTTATAATGGGAGCAATAATAGCATATAAGCATATATCGAATATAAAAAGGCTTATAAACGGAACAGAGCAAAAAATATCAAGCAAGAAAAGGGGAGAATAATTTTTATGAAATCTTATCTGGTTCATTTAATCCGCCACGGCATAACAAGCGCAAACTTAAACGGTGAGTACGCCGGAGCGAAAGACGTACCGCTTTGCGACCTTGGAAGAGAAAAACTTCAAGAATTAAAAAGTAAATATAAGTATCCAAAAGTAGACGCATATTACAGCAGTCCGCTTTCAAGGTGCAAAGAAACGTGTAAAATAATTTATCCTGAAGCCAATCCAACTATTGTAGATGGTTTAAAAGAGTGTGATTTCGGCGACTGGGAAGGAAAAACGGCAAAAGAACTCGATGATAACGAAGAATTCAGAACATGGCTTAAAAGCAGGCAGCAAGTATCCCCTCCAAACGGAGAAAGCGGAGAGGCTTTCGGAAAAAGAATACGTAAAAGCTTTGAAAGCGTCATTGAAGACTTATTAAAAAAAGGTATTACCTCTGCGGCAATATTTGCTCATGGTGGGGTAATGATGTCTCTTTTATCCATTTACGGATTCCCTAAAAAAGATTTTTACAGCTGGATCGTATCTAACGGTTGCGGATATTCCTTGAGAATAACCCCTTCCCTTTGGATGAGAGACAAAGTATTTGAAATATTGGGCGAAGTCCCTCCCGGGCATGATCAAGGGCATATCGGAGACTTTAAATATTTAGTGGATCAGGCAAAAAATTTATCAAAATGAAAAAATTGCAGCTGCTGCATTTGAAAAAAGTGAACGGCCCTCCCCGCCGGCGGCGGGGAAAACAGGAAAAACGCCGCTGTTGTTTGTGTTCTTTGACCACCGCAGACGTTGGAAAAAATAAAAAGTTACTGTTTGAAAAGGTTTTTACTGTAGACCTGCCTGTAAATTTTACAGATTGCAATCAAAATCGATGATGGCGTATAAAAATACTCCAAAGAGATTTTGATGCAAAGGCTTTTTTTAGGTGGTGATCCAAATTAATTGATAATATCTTTTCCCCCCGCCATGGGCGGGGGGAAAAGAAGGAATTTCAACTATTTTGAGACACAACCCATTTTTCGATAGTTTGCGCTCTGTGAAGTTTACGGACAGGTCTTGTATATATCGAGTTTAGAAAGAAGTCTAATATATAATGGAGGAAAATAATATGAAAATAACAAAAAAATTAAGATATATTATTATTTTTATTGCGCTTTCAACAATTTCTGCGGCCGTTATTGCAATCACACATAAAAAAACGCAAACTTTGCGTCAGCAAAAACGAGAAGAAAACTATAAAGTTGTGAAAATGACCGGCGGTCTCGGAAACCAAATGTTTCAGTATGCATTCGGTTTGGCTCTTGCTGAAGAAAGCAACTGCGAAGTTTATTATGATTTATCTTTTTATGAGGATGAGGAGCAATTGAATCGCCCGACCGTTGAAGAAATGGCAAAAAATGAAAAACTTTGTGACATTATTAGTGCCAGAAGAGAATATTGTTTAAAATATTTTAATGTGAATTGTAAAGTGGCGGACAGCGAAAGAATAAAAAATTGTACTTCCCAAATAGACGAAAATTTTGTCAGAGAAAAAGGAATAAGTAACTTTAATAACGGGCAACACGAATATATCTACGATTGCTTTGAAACTATAGACCTTTTTGACTATGAAAAATACAGGGACGTTTTTACTCGAAAATTTACCCTAACGGTGCCTATGGATCAAAAGAATAAAGATATGCTAAATAAAATAAAAACGGTAAATTCCGTAGCTATTCATATAAGAAGAACTGACCATGGTGATATCTTAGGATATTCAAACATGAAATATTATGACAGAGCCGTAAAGCATATTGTAGCTAAAGTAGAAAATCCGCATTTCTTTATTTTCTCTGATGATATGGATTGGGTAAAAGAAAATTTTGGATTGAATATTCCGGACATATTGAATAATCCCTATACATTTGTAGATATAAATGATGACGCCACAAATTATTATGACTTTGAACAGATTAGAAATTGCAAACATCAAATACTTGCAAACAGTACTTTTTCATGGTGGGCCACTTGGCTAAATCCGAATGAAGATAAGATAGTCACGGCTCCTACACCTTGGCTTAAAAATGGCGACACGCGAGATAAAATGATGCCCAAAGACTGGATAAGGATACAGGAAAACTAAAGATAAAGGGGTGGTCCAAATTATAGCTGTTTCGCTTTACAATAGACTATAAAAATTATGTATAGCTATTGCTTTTGAAAAGGGTACACAGGCAAGCTTTTCCCCGCGGGCTTAGCGGAAAAAAGACTTCTGAAATTGGGGCTTTTTTAAAGCGTAACGGCTATAGTTGATAATATAATATCTTCCCCCCCCGCCTATGGCGGGGGGGAAAAGAAGGAATTTTAACTGTTTTTTTGGCGCGACCGTATTTTTATACGCCGTCGTCGATTTTGATTGCAATCTGTAAAATTTACGGGCAGGTCTAATATATCTTCCCCCCCGCCCATAGGGCGGGGGGAAAAAGAAAGGATTTCAATCTCTTCGGGTTAATTCCCCGCCTCTCAAGGCGAGTAAAAATGTGATATAATAGACCTGTCCGTAAATCTCACAGAGCGCAAACTATCGAAAAATGGGTAGTGGTCCAAATTAATTGATAATATCTTCCCCCCGCCTATGGCGGGGTGGGATAAGAAGGTATTTCAACTGTTTTTTGGCGCAACCGTATTTTTATATGCCGTCGTCGATTTTGATTGCAATCCGTAAAGTTTACGGGCAGGTCTAATAAACACAAAAGAGCAAAATAAGGGAAAAGAAGGTAAAAAATGCTGTGGTAAAGCGGGGCAAATACATACCCCGCCCTTCAGGGCGGGGTTATTGATTTGAGACACGACTGAAAACTAAAGGTAAAGGGGAGAAGAAAAAATGGGACAAAGAAAAAATTTAAGAAATATAGCAATTATAGCTCACGTCGATCACGGAAAAACCACACTGGTAGACCAAATGCTTAAACAAAGCGGCATTTTCAGGTCAAACGAAAATGTTGCGGAAAGAGTAATGGATTCAAATGACCTTGAAAGAGAACGGGGAATTACAATACTTTCCAAAAATACTTCGGTAATGTATAAAAATACAAAAATAAATATAGTCGACACCCCCGGGCACGCCGATTTCGGAGGGGAAGTTGAAAGAATCCTTATGATGGTAGACGGAGTTCTTCTTTTAATTGATGCCTTTGAAGGATGCATGCCGCAAACAAGATTCGTACTGAAAAAAGCTTTAAAACTTAAAAAAACACCCGTAGTAGTTTTAAATAAGATAGACAGACCCGGCGTAAGGCCAAATGAAGTGGTAAATGAAGTATATGACTTGTTTATAGAACTTGGCGCAGATGAATCTCAAATAGAATTCCCCGTGCTATACGCTTCCGGCCGCCATGGATACGCGTCATTGGACCTTAATGCCGAAGCAAAAGACCTGACACCCCTTTTTGAAACTATAATAAATGAAGTTCCGCCGCCGTGCGGAGATATAGACGGGCCGCTTCAGATACTGTTTTCCAATATAGATTATGATGAATACGTTGGAAGAATCGGAATAGGGCGGGTTGAAAGAGGAAATGTAACAATAGGTCAAACCGTAACACTGTGCTCATCCGGTGGGCAAACTAAAAACGTAAAAATCACAAAACTTTATCAGTTTGAAGGACTGAAAAGAGTAGAGTCTGAATCCGCATCACTGGGCGACATAATATGCGTAGCGGGAATATCCGGCCTTAACATCGGAGAAACCGCTTGTGACCCCCAATTAGTAGAGCCTCTGCCTTTTGTTAAAATCGATGAACCGACCGTATCTATGATGTTTATGGTTAATAATAGCCCCTTTGCCGGAAAAGAAGGAAAATTTATTACATCAAGAAATATCCGAGACAGGTTATTTAAAGAAGTAGAAACCAACGTCGCCATGAAAGTTGAGGAAACAGACTCAGCGGACACTTTTAAAGTATCCGGAAGAGGGGAACTTCATTTATCGATACTAATTGAAACTATGAGAAGGCAAGGGTATGAATTCCAAGTGTCAAGGCCGAAAGCTATAATGAAAACAATAGACGGCAAACTTTGTGAGCCTGTTGAAATACTTATGGTAGAAGTACCGGACAGCTACGTAGGAGCAGTAATAGAAAAATTAGGGCCAAGAAAAGCCGAAATGGTAAATATGATTGCCAAGTCCACAGGTGTAACGCAAATTGAATTCAGAATACCGTCAAGAGGACTTATGGGATATAGATCTGAATTTTTAACAGATACAAACGGCAATGGCATTATGAATTATATATTTGACAAATACGAACCTTTTAAGGGAGAAATAGTTCAAAGGCAGCAAGGGTCAATAGTTGCCCATGAATCAGGACCTGCAACAGGATACGGACTTTTTGCGGCGCAAGACAGAGGAAGATTATTCATAGATCCGGGAGTATTAGTATACGAGGGTATGATAGTGGGAGTAAGCCCTAAATATGACGATATAGTAGTAAATGTATGCAAGAAAAAACATATAACTAATATGAGGGCATCCGGGTCAGATGAAGCACTGAAGTTAACTCCCCCAAGTATATTAAGTTTAGAACAATCCATAGAATTTATTACAGATGATGAACTGGTAGAAGTAACGCCAAAAAGTATAAGACTTAGAAAGATAATCCTTTCAAAAGATCAGCGTATGAAAAAGCAATCAAAAAAATAAAAAAACGAGCCAAGGGGGTGAGGATCAGCTTACTCCCATCGCGGGTTGTGGGCCGAATTAGTTGATAATCTTTTCCCCCGCCATATGCGGGGGAAAAAAGAAGGGATTTCAACTATTTTGAGACATGACCCCACTCGCGCTTGCCTATTAGGTATAGTAAAAATCATTTAGAAATGTAGTATTATTTGCGTTTTTCCCCCGCCTATGGCGGGGGGAAAAGTAAATCAAATACACATCAGATTTCAAGTGCAACAGCGATAGTATTACTTCATGTTACCGTTAGCGAAGTAAAAACAAAAATATTGCCGTATATAATAGACCTGTCCGTAAATCTCACAGAGCGCAAACTATCGAAAAATGCATCACTTAAAAAATGGCTTTGCATCAAAATCTCCTTGTGGGTCAAAATAGTTGAAATTCCTTCTTTTCCCCCGCCTATGGCGGGGGGGGAAGCGTAAAAATATGGGGGGGAAAACGTAAAAATATCACGTATATAGTAAAAAACCTTTTAAAACAGTAGCATTTTTGTTTTCCCCCCCGCCTATGGCGGGGGGGGAAGATATTATCAACAAATTTGGACCACTACCCGATTTATCTACAAGCAAATTTTTTTGACAATAGTTTTCATAAACTTTACAGAATTCATCTATCTCACAAAATATTTCTACTATTTGGGCTGTTGTTAATTGTTCCATTAAAAATCTGT
>JAISWM010000025.1 GCA_031270785.1 Oscillospiraceae bacterium | reverse complement strand
AACTGCTTCTTTCCCCCGCCGACTCGCGGGGGAAAGAACGTAAATAATACTATGTTTCTAAATGATTTTGGCTATAATATAGCTGTTCCGTTTGAAAAGCGTCTGATTTTTATAACTTTCTCCCAGCCGTCGGCTGGGAGAAAGTACACGGATAAATTTACTTTTGATGGCTATTTTAAATCGTAACAGCTATATCTTTCTCCCCCCCGCATTCTAGCGGGGGGAAAGATATTATCAACTGATTTGACCCACAACCGAAAATTAAGGGAAGTGCAATTATGGCTGTAAAACTGGAAAACAAATATTTATATTCCTTCATTAGTTCTGAAGAATATGATGAAATATTGCCTCAAATCAAAATTGCGCATAAAATGCTGCATTTAAAAACCGGTTTGGGAAATGACAGCCTTGGCTGGGTAGATTTACCAAATACTTATGATAGGGAAGACATTAAAAAAATAAACAAAGCAGCTCAAAAAATACGGCATGATAGTAATATATTTATTGTAATAGGCATTGGAGGATCTTATTTAGGCGCCAAAGCGGCTATAGAATTTTTAAAATCTCATAACTATAATTTTCTGAAAAAAAACACTCCAAAAATATTTTTTATAGGTAACAACATAAGTTCCGGCGCAATATCTGAACTTTTAGAAATGTGCAAAGAAAAAGAGGTATCAATCAATGTAATATCAAAATCAGGAAGCACGATTGAAACATCAATAGCATTTAAAATATTCAGGGAATTCCTCGAAAATAAGTACGGAAAAGAAAAAGCAAAAGAAAGAATTTTTGTTACCACGGGCAAAGGATCCGGCATACTCAGAAAAATGGCCGATGAAAAAGGATATATTTCATTTGACATTCCGCAAGATATAGGGGGAAGATACTCCGTGTTAACTCCCGTTGGGCTGCTCCCTATAGCGGTCTGCGGAGCGAACGCAGAAGAAATTTTAAATGGAGCTTCAGCGGCCGGTGGAGATTTTCAAAAAAATGATATCGAAAATAATATTTGCAATAAATACGCAGCAATAAGAAATATTTTATACAAAAAAGGTAAACAAATTGAAATTTTAGTTGGGTACGAACCGCGATTATACGGAATTACAGAGTGGTTTAAACAATTGTTCGCCGAAAGTGAAGGGAAAAACTCAAAAGGGATTTTTCCGTCGGCGTCTATATTCTCAACAGACCTGCATTCAATAGGCCAGTTTATACAAGACGGCAATAAAATTATTTTTGAAACAGTGCTGCAAATAGAAAATAATAGTTTGGATATAGTTATCAAAAAAAGTAAAAACGACGAAGATAAATTAAATTTTCTGGAAGGAAAAACTATTTCCCATATAAATAAAAAAGCATTTGAGGGTACTGTTCTTGCACACACGGACGGTGGGGTGCCTAATATAATATTAAATTTAAAAAATATATCTGAATATACGCTTGGATATATGATATACTTCTTTGAAAAAGCGTGTGCAATTTCAGGGTATACGCTTGGAATAAATCCGTTTAATCAGCCAGGTGTGGAAGCATATAAAAAAAATATGTTTGCGCTTTTGGGGAAAGACGGATTTGAAAACGAAAAAGAAGAACTTGAAAAAAGGCTAAAAAATTCAGAAAGGTGAAAAATATGGGATTTAGGAATAGCGAGAGAACGCGCAGCGAAAAAAACGGCGTCGTATATTTTATCAGAAATAACGTTCGTACAAGAGACAAAGAATTTGAAAGATTTGCTTTGCAAACTCATTTTGTAAATAGGGGGGAATCATATATAGATCTAGTGTCGAAATACGTAGCCCCGCTTTATGAGGAAAATGATATTTTATATATAAGTGAAAAAGTTATATCTATGTGCCAAAATAATATTGTGGAAAAAAAGGACGTTAAATTAGGGTTCTTTGCAAAATTGCTTTCTAAATTCGCAAAATTTGACGCTCACGGCGGTGTAGGGCACCCGTATAAAATGCAATTAGCTATAGATATCGCAGGGCTTCCAAGAATACTTTTTGCGTGTTTTTGTGCGGCAATAATGAAATTGTTTGGTAAGAGCGGCGTATTTTACGATATTGCCGGGCATGATATAAACGGTATAGACGGATTTATAAATGGATCGTCCTTTGCATTATACAGCGATATTGCGCTTTTAATCCCCATAAACTCCAATAAAGTATGCGATGAAATATATGAAAAATGCGGTGTAAAAGCAATGATAGTAGATGCAAATGATTTTGGAGTTAATATTTTAGGAAAAACAAAAAAACTTGAAGATTACACACTTGATTATTTAGCTTCATTAATTGCGGACAACCCCGCAGGGCAGTCCGATGAAAGAACACCTTTTATACTGATAAAACCGCTAAAAGAAGAAAAAATACAATCAGAAAAGGATTCAATTTTAAATGATATAGTAAAAGCTTTTTGAAACAGTGACATTTCTGTTTTCCCCCCCGCTTTCGGCGATGGTTTTTGCTATATTATAGCAATTACACTTGATATTTACTGTGGAATTTTTAAAAATCTGCGAATTAATCACGAGTATAGACAATAAAAATAGTTAATCCTGTGTGGGGTTGCTGTAACTGTTACGATTTAAAACAGTCCTCAAAAGTAAATTTATCCGTGTATTTTCTCCCAGCCGTCGGTTTGGAGAAAGTTATAAAAATCAGACGCTTTTCAAACGGAACAGCTATATCAAGCCACAGCCTTCAACGTTTGCCGCCCACTACCCCATTCCTTTACCAATTTTATGATTATGACACAGTAAATGAAAAATTTATACACTATTTATTTTTCAAACGCGCTCTAATAAACATTTTTCTTGAAAGAAAATTTAAAAAAGGTGTATAATTAATTTGCCAAAACAAATTATTAAAAAATCAGGAGGGGCAAATGAATACAAGTATAGAAGAATTAAAAGATATATTAAGCGATAAAGATAACTCGCCGGAAATTAAGCGCCAAAAATGGTCTGGGTTTGTAGAAAGTGAGGTTGTGAATTTTTTTGATGAACATAAAATCGAAAAGCTTACTGTTGAAGACGGAAACGGAAATCGTGCAAAACTTGCAAGAACTAAAGACGGTGGCATAAAAACGGAATATTCCTCTATAGTAATATTGTAAAATATATAAAAAACGCAAATTCGATGAAAAACAAGATATAAAAAACCGTCCTAAGGCTGGTAAAATGGTAATTATACAAACAACCAACAAACCAGAGAGGACAGATTTTTTATGCAAAAAGAATTATTGATAGCCATCTTTTGTGATGGGGCATGTTTCAAAATAAATTGAAACTTTTTGTTTTCCCCGCCTTTGGTAGGAGAAAGAACAAAAATATCACTGTTTTAAAAAGCTTTTACTATATATGCCGCCGTCGGATTTGTGGTCATGTTTCAAAATAGTTAAAACTTCTTATTTTCCCCCCCGCCTTTGGCGGGGGGAAAATAAAAATGTCACTGTTTGAAAAGGTTTTTACTATAGTATAATATAGTATAGCTGCTACATTTGAGAAAAGTAAATTTGTTTTTGCGGCCTTTCCCTGCCGGCAGCGAGGAAAGAGTGGTAAAAAACCAGACATTTTTCAAAGGAATTAGCCATACCTCGATATTAAAGGAAGTATTAATTACATGGAATATATTTACAATATATGGAGTTCAATTGTAAGTCTTATTAAAACGTTTACAGTTGCAGATTTTTTTGACGTAATTATAGTTTCTTTTCTAATATACGAATTTATAAAATTAATAAGAGAAACCAGGGCAGTGCAATTAGTTAAGGGTATACTTATATTTAGCCTGGTTTATGTTTTATCATATCAGCTTCATTTTAGGATGCTCAGCACTATACTAAGTAATGTTTTTCAGTTCGGGGTGATGGTATTGCTGCTTGTTTTTCAACCCGAACTCAGAAGAGCACTTGAACATATGGGGAGAAGCCGGATAGGAAATTATTGGAATTTTGGGGACAATTTATGGGAAAATGACAATGATGATAAAAAAATCATAAAAGCGGTAGATGCGGTTTGCAGGGCGTTTAGTTCGTTTCAGGTTTCCAGAACGGGTGCTTTGATAGTTTTTGAAAGAAAAACCAAACTTGGAGATATAGTATCTACGGGCACCATAACCAAAGCGGAAGTTTCGGCGGAGATTATTTCTAATATTTTTTATAATAAAGCGCCTTTACACGATGGAGCAATGGTGGTCAAGGATGGTTTGGTATACGCGGCCGGATGCATATTACCCTTAACTAAAAACGAAAATTTAAGTAATGATTTGGGTACCAGGCACAGAGCCGCGGTTGGGATAAGTGAAAACTCCGATGCGATTGCAATTGTCGCGTCTGAAGAAACAGGGCTGATTTCTGTTGCTATAAATGGTGTTCTCAGAAGAATTAACAGTATTGACACTTTAAAAAAGAAATTAATTAGTCTTTTGGTTCCCGAACCCAAAAATAGTAGTTATACTTATAAAAGTATAATAACTTCTTTTAAGAAAGTGGCAAGAAAATGAAAAAATTTGCATTTGGTAAAGATAAAAAATTTAGCTTGGCTGAGATTTTTTATAATAATAAATTTGCATTGGCGTTTTCTGTTGTTTTATCGTTTATAATATGGGCGGTGATCTCCGCAAACGATACCGAAGGGCGCCCGGTAACCGTTTCAGATATACCGGTCAGTTTATCGCTGCCTGAAAACGCCCTGCAAGACGGCCTTAGAATATTTAGCGGGCAAAATATTAAAGCCCAAATTGACATAACAGGTAATCGGCTTATTGTTGGGCAGGTATCTAAAAATGATATACAAGTAGTTGCTACTCAATCTATAAATGCAATTACTTCGCCCGGAAACTATACTTTAGAACTTACGGCAAAGAAAGCGGGAATACGCAGCGATTATGAGTTCGCTTCAGCGGTAAAACCGGCGTTTATTACTGTTATGGTAGATAGATACAGGGAAGCTGAGTTTACAATAGAAACTGACGTTAAATTTTCAGCTAATCCAGAATATTTTGTTGGCAGTGTTGTTTTATCTCAACCCAAAGTTTTGCTTTCCGGCCCCGAGACGGAAATTTCCAGGATTAAAAAAGTTGTTGTAAAAGGCGATGTTTCCAATGAACTGACAAGCACTTATAATTTCAAAGCTCCTATATTACTCTTTGACGCTTATGGAGGTGTTATTTCAAGCGAAACAATCATTTATTCCGTTTCTGAGGTAGATGTCACTATACCTGTTTTGATGAGAAAAAAAGTACCAATAAAAGCTAATTTTGTTAATAGACCTAAAGACCTGAATGTTGATAATATGGTGAAGATTACTCCCGCTGATTTTGAAATTGCCGGCCCTGGCGATATTATATCGGGTGTTGAAAAAATCGAATTACCAGCCGTGAATTTTAATGAAATAGGCGCAAAAAACACTGAATTTGATCTTCAAGTAAATATGCCGCAGGGGTGTAGAAGCCTTGATAGTAATTATACGGTTAAACTGAAATTAGATTTACCCAAATTAAAAGAACGAACTTTTTGGGTTACAAATTTTTCTTTCATAAATGCCCCAGAAGGCAAGAGCAGCAGTGTATACAATGAAGGCATAAATGTTAAAATAGTCGGGCCGTCTTATAAAGTATCTTCTATAAAGGCTTCTGATTTAGTAGCTCAGATAGATCTTAAAAACGACACTAACCTTCAAGGCCACATGGAAATGCCGGTAACAATAAATATTCAAGGATACACCGAAGTGTGGTTATATGGTGAATATTCGGTAAATATAGTAATAGAATAAATTTTATAGCTGTTTTTTTGAAAAGAGTTATATGAAATCAAAGCCACCCCTAAAAGAGAAAGATAAATTTTTAAAGCAAGAGGCAGCAGTATGAGACAGATTGTGTTTAATGAAAAAATTGAAGATTGGCGTCAATATTTCGGAATTAGTTATGCGTGTTATGCAAGTTTCGGTGGAACTTTGTTTATACTTTTGTTACACACGATTTTCGGTGACAATATAAATTATTCATTTATCAATCCAATAACAAGTATAATCCTTCCGCTAATTGTTTTTATTTCTTATATGCCTACGATATTTGAACCCTTAAAACAACAAAAGACAAAGAAAATAATAATGTGGACAGTAGTATGTATTTTAGCAATATTTGCAAGCAAAGTGCTTTTTAGATTTATTGAAAATAATTTTATTGTATTTTTAGGTCATGAGGGTTTGAAAAATTTTAATAGCGAAAGCCTTAGTAATCAACTAAGTAAACCGAATGTGTGGTTACAAACTTATTCTATACTTAGCATGTGCTTGATAGGTCCATTTGTTGAAGAAGTTACATATAGAGTTTGTTTGTTTACCACATTAAGAAAGAGAATCGGAATATTTGCTCATTTAATAACAGCCATTCTTTTTGGATTCCAACATATCTCAATAGCCGTATTGTTATATAATAGGCCGCTAGAGTTTCTATATATTTTCTCTTATATAGGTTTTAGTTTTGTACTTACAATTATTTATGAAAAAACAAAAACACCAATTCCAGGCATTATTTCACACATATTAATAAATTGTGTTGGTGTGATATAATACATCAAGTAAATAGCTTTTTTGGAAAGGAGACAAAATGGCACATTTTACAAAATATATCTGTTTTTATGAATTAGACAAAAACAACGTGTTATTGCTGAATGCGCTTACAAGTGCCATTGATATTTTAGATAAAATATCTTTTACAAAAATCCAAAAAATGATAGACAAGCAGAAGTTACTAAATCCTGAAAGTAATTTTGAATTATACAATTCACTAAAAGCTAGTGGTTTTGATTGAAAGGCGATTTTCTTTGTATAACTTTCGTTTTCGCCCCCCCGCATAGCGGGTGGTTATTTGTTTCGCACGCTTTGCGCGTTTAACTGACTAAAGTCTTTAAATATCTTTCCCCCCCCGCCATCGGCGGGGAAAAAGGAAGGGATTTCAACTATTTTGAGACATGATCCGCTTTTGGGCGAAAGTGGTTAAAATTAGTATTTTTTAAATATTTCATTTATTTTTTCTAAATCGTTTGTTTTCGTTAAACAAAGAGACAATAATATGTGCGCTTTATGAGGGGGCAAAGTCCCTGCGCATATTCCATATTCATTTACAGATTTTTCACTCGCAACTAACCCGCTGGCGACCCTGGTACTTCTTACAACCGGGAATCCGTTTTTTACAAGTTCTTTTATTTTTTTGCTCCATATCTTACCGCATTCGCCGCACCCCGCTCCCGCTATCACAATGCCTTTGGAGGTTTTAGATAAATAATCCAAAATCTCAACATCCGCATCGGCAAAAAAGCACGCAATTGCCACATAAGGAAGTTTTTGAACGTTTTTTAAATCAAATTCAGATTCTGTAGTATGCAATTTGATCGACTCATTATAAAAATATACCTCATCGCCTCTCACATAACCTAAACAACCAAAATCCTTTTGATCAAAAGCATTTACTCTAAAACAGCTTACTTTATGAACATCCCTTGCACCATAAATACAATCACAAAACGACACCAACACTCCTTTCCCGATGGCTTTCTCGCTTCTTGCAAGAACTACCGCCTGATATAGATTTAAAGGGCCATCCGCGCTGGTAGCAGTAGCCGGCCTCATTGCGCCGGTTATTACCACGGGTTTATTTGTTTTAACAGTCAAATTTAAAAAATATGCCGTTTCTTCTAACGTATCCGTCCCGTGAGTTATCACAAAACCGTCAATATTATCATCTTTTGACAACTCGTTTATATAATTAGATATTTTTATATGATCTTCCTGAGTAATGTCACAACTATCAACATTAATAATATTTTCGGCACTTAAATTGGCTAATTTTGTTATTCCTTCTACGGCGTCTAAAATGTTATTAACTTCTATCTGCCCTGCTACATAAGAAGAAGTATTCCCCGCTTCACCTACTCCGGCTATGGTGCCTCCGGTACCAATTATAACTATATTTTTCAGTTTATTTTTTTGTAAAATCACAAAACTCACTCCCAGCAAATTAAAATAGGTCAAAAACCAATCGCTTTATAAAAATGATATAGTAAAAAATCTTCTCAAACAGTAACATTTTTGTTTTTACCCCCGCCTTCTGCGGGGAAAAGCGCAAATAATACCATATTAAATGGCTTTGGCTATAAACATTTCCCAAGAACACAGCGCGCACATCAACCCCACTAAAATCCGTTTGCGCTGGAATTTACAGTTAATACCATTGAAAAATGCTTAATTTTTTACCACTCTTTCCCCGCGAGCCTGCGGGGGAAATGGTTATATCTCAAAATAGTTGAAACTTCTTCTTTTCCCTTCGCGTTCTGGCAGGAGGAAAAACATCACCAACTAATTTGACCCACAACCGAGGGAAAGAGTACGCAAATGAGTGTGCTTTTTTAGGGAATATCAGCTATAACTTAATCATTTACACCTTTTTTCCTCACCGGCGCTGGCATGAAAGTACACAAACAAATTTGCTTTTTTAGAGAACATCAGCTATAATACTGCGGAACTCAACAAAAATCAAGGGGGGGACAGTTCTTTTTTGCCGGATAAATTGTTTAATTGTTCCGAATATGAAAAATCACGCAAATTCAGCGGTTAGCCATAAATTGGTTGTAGTTCAAATTAATTGATAATATCTTTCTCACCCACCCACGACGTGGGGAAAAGAAGGGATTTTAACTATTTTGGGACACGACCCTAAATTAGCACGGTAATTTAATGTTGTTACCGAATTGTAATATTTTAAAAAATGAACGTATTACAGGTGGTGGTTCGAATTATAGCTGTTCTGCTTTACAATAGACTATAGAAATTAGGTAGTGGTTCAAATTTATTGATAATATCTTTCACCCCGCCTATGGCGGGGGGGTGAAAGAAGGGATTTCAACTGTTTTGAGACATGACCCAGGAGAGAGTGTACGGGCGAATTTGCTTTTTTAAAAATAACAGCTATATAAGAAATATTGAAAGAAAGGCCGTTTGTATGAATACATTAGTAGTAGGGTGCGGAGAACTTGGAAGTAGGCTCGCCGATATGCTTTGCAGGCATGGGCATAATGTTTCGGTAGTGAATGATGACTTGGAATCTTTTAAACTTTTGAGCGATGATTTTGATGGCATTACAGTAGCCGGGGTACCGATGGATATAGAAGTTTTAAAAAAGGCCGGAGCGGAAAATTGCGACGCGGTAGCGATCACTACTGATGATGATAATTTAAATATTACTATATCGCAAATAGTAAGGGAATTTTTTGGTGTACAAAATGTTGTAACAAGGATAATAGATCCGGCAAGAGAAAAAATATTTAAACATTTGGGATTTCAAATTATGTGTGAAACCAAACTTTCAACGGAAGCAATGTTTTCAGTTCTTGTGGAGAAGACGTCTGTAAAACAAATAACTTTCGGAGCAAGCACGCTGTCGTTTTTGATAAGGGATGCCGAACAAGTTTTAATAGGAAGATCTATGCACGAAATACCTCACAGAAGCAGCGAACTTGTGGTCGGGGTAATTAATAAAGAAAATGACGTTACATTAAACACAGAGAAAAATAATGCGGTAATTAGTTCAACGGATAAAATAATATATGCCAAAATAATATACTGATTATATAGTAAAAACTATTTAGGAACGTGGTATTATTCGCGTTTCTTTCCCCCGCAGAAAGCGGGGGGGAAAAACAAAAATGCCAAAATAATATACTGATTATATGGTAAAAACTATTTAGAAACGTGGTATTATTTGAGTTTCTTTCCCCCGCCTTTGGCGGGGGAACAACAAAAAAGGTTTTTATTATACACATTAATACTAATTTCAATTATAAATGTCAGTTTGTATCCGTTTCTTTCCCCCGCCAAAGGCGGGGGAAAGAACAAAAAATATCACTGTTTAAAAAGGTTTTTACTATATCAACCAATTTGACCCACAACCAGCCTGTTATGGGGAAAGCGAGAGTTTTATAGCTGCTACACTTGAAAAAAGTAAATTTGTTAGTACGGTCTCTCCCCGCCGACGGGGGGGAGAGAGTGTTAAAAAATTTGACACTTTTCAAGGGCGTTAGCTATAAAATCTGAATGGGGGGTTATGGCACAAATTAGTTGATAATGTCTTTCTCTCCCCCGCTAGAACGAGTGGGAGAAAAGAAGAAGTTTCAATTATTTTAAGACATGATCGAAGTTTTATAGCAAAAGCCATTTAGAAGCGTGGTATCATTTGCGTTTCTTTACCCCACAGAAAGCGGGGGGAAAAAACAAAAAGTTGCCGTTTTAAAAGGGTTTCATTATAACCGCGATTAGCAATATTTTAAATAAAAAGGATGAATAACATGAGAGTAGTAATAGTAGGCGGAGGGAAACTGGGGTACTATTTGTCTCAAAGTATGATGGAGAGAAAATATAATATCTCTTTGATCGAAAAAAATAAAAGCAGATGTTTAAATCTTGCTAATAATTTGGAAACGGAAGTAATTCACGGAGACGGTACGGAGATAGAAGTGTTGATAAGTGCGGGTATAGCTAAAGCAGACTGTTTCGTGGCGGCAACCGGAAGAGATCAAGATAATTTAGTAGCCTGCCAGTTAGTTAAAAGGAAATTTATGATTGAAAAAGTTATAGCAAGAGTAAATAATCCAAGAAATCTTGTTGTTATGGAAGAACTTGGAATATACAATACAGTGAGCAGTACAGAAATAATAACTAAAATGGTAGAACACGAAATTCACAACGAAGGAATGCAGCTAATTGCCAGCTTAAATAAGGGTAAAGCATTTATATTATCAATAATACTTCGCGAAAAATTCAGTATGAAAAACACAAAAATTAAAGATTGGGATTTGCCGCCATCGTGTTTTATAGTGTCCGCAATAAGGAAAGGGTCGTTTGTTTCCACACAAGATGATGCGGTTTTATTGCCAGGAGATGAAATAATAATATTCTGCGAATATAATAAGCTAAAAGAGGCAAAGGCATTTTTTGGCTGTGGTCCAAATTAGTAGACAATATTTTTCCCCCCGCCATGGGCGGGGGGAAATGAAGTTTCAACTATAGCTGTTTCGTTTGAAAAGCGTCTGATTTTTATGACTTTCTCCCGGCCGTCGGCTGGGAGAAAGTACACGGATAAATTTACTTTTGAGGACTGTTTTAAATCGTAACAGCTATATTATAAATTTCATAAAAAAGCATTCAATCACATAACCAACGCGAACATTCACAATTAAATTACCAAGCTCATCGGGTATTGCAAGAATATAATATTTTTATTCATCATATCAAATTATTAATTTGTATTTCTATCGCAGTAATAATTTCTCTTTT
>JAISWM010000024.1 GCA_031270785.1 Oscillospiraceae bacterium | reverse complement strand
TCTTTCGGCAGGGAAGAAAGTCAAAATGAAAGGTGCGCTTCATCAGGTTAAAACAAAATGGTATTAATAATTGCGGATTCACAGCAAACAAAAAACACTTCAAAACCAAGGCAAGGTTTCAAAATGTTTCAATCTTCGGCGTCAGTTCCCTTAACTAACGCCACACTGGCGGAGAGAAAGGGATTCGAACCCTTGGTTTCTTTCGAAATCACTAGTTTTCAAGACTAGCTCCTTCAACCACTCGGACATCTCTCCCCCTAAACACAACAAATTCACGGTCATATCTCAAAAAAGTTGAAATTTCTTCTTTTTTCCCCGCCATTGGGGGGGGAAAAATATTATCAACTAATTTGAACCGCCACAGAATTCATGATACAAGAAAAAACATGGCGCCAATCACACTTCCTTATTATTTTTATTTTCAGAAATTATTACGTGCCTGTCCTCATTTAAGCCTTCTGACCACGAATAAACCCCCTCCATACCTTGAATAGTATCATGTATTACTTTTCTTTCGTAAGACCTCATTGGCTCTAATTTTATATCTTTATGAGTATTTAAAACCTTATACGCCAACTTTTTGCCCAACATCACTAACGTTTTTTTACGGCGTTCACGGTAATCTCCGGCATTTAATCTTATCTTGCAAAAACTTTTATTTTCAACACTGCTACTACTGTTATTAACTAATAATCCAATAACATACTGCACAGCATCCAAAGTCTTTCCATGCTTACCTAAAATATAATTTATTTCTCCCCCATTTATCTTTGCATAACATACGTTGCTACATTCCTCCTCAATCTCAACTTCAAAATCTTTCATTCCCATATAATACAAAAGATCACTCAAACATTCTTTTATTACATGAGAAAAGGACGGTTTAATTTTAGCTCTTACTTGCGCTAATTGTCCGCCAAATATTCCAAACATTCTCGGCGAAGGCATTTGAACAACCTCAAATTCAGCGTCATTTTCGTGAACACCAAGGATCTCGCAAGCCTTCATTTTTGCCAGTGCCATTGTTTCACCTGATGCAAATGCTTCTTTTATCAATTGTTACACCCCTCAATTAATTTTTTTGTATCGATATACGGTCGTGCCATAAAATAGTTGAATCTCCTTCTTTCACCCTCGCCATAGGCGGGGATGAAAGATATTATCAATTAATTTGGACCACTACCCGATATACTTTAAATATTTGGTTTCTTATATTTCGCCAAAACTGCTTAAAAAATTTCGTTTTTTATTGCATATTTTTTGCAAATATCATATAATTTGTGACGAGAATTTAAAAATGTTATGTTAATAACAGGAAAGGCGTGATACACATGGCTGACACTGCCAGTTTATACAACGATATACAGGGTTTTCGTATAGCGTACCAAAAATGTGAAAAAAATGCAAGCATATTAATAGAAGATTCTTACGATATATTATTTTGGAAACCCACAAAAGCAATATATAAAAAAAACCTAAAAGGCAAAGTGGTTTTAAGTAATGAGGAACTTGAAGAATTTTTAAGAGCTGTAAGTAATAACGCGCAAAAGTGGTTGCAAGATGACAAAAAATCAAGGTCTTATCTGTCTGCGCGCATAGCTGCAGTCAACGGACTTATATATGCCATTAAAAGGCTTCTAGCATCCTTAAACACTCAAGTACCACCTCCAACACTACCCGGAATTGGCGGAACTCTAGTTAAATCAAATTATTCCATGCAAGGTATGCCGTTTGTTTTTGATATACCCTTAACCGGTACCAGTTGGGGGACTGTAAGATGTTATGTGGTTATTGTGGCAACAGGATCAATTGTTGGCAGGGTTATTAACAGTGATTTTGATTTTGCAAATTATTCGCTGGATGGGAAAAAATTTCACGATGCGACAATTAAAAGCAGATCAATATATAAAATTGAATCAGTGAGGATAGGACTTCCTTTTAGTTTGGGCGACATCATAATCTACGTTTACGTCTCTCCAAATGATTGGGTGAGTAAAGCTGGCCTCCGGATGGTGAATATGAAAAGAGAATTAATAGCGCCAAACTTACTTTAAAAATTGTTTTTTTCAAATAAATTTAAATCTAAAAACCGCTTTGCTTCCACCTTAGCGTTTATAGTATAAGTATTATAATAAATATTCAATATCAAACTTTGAAACATATTTACCAAAGAATTAACTATCCAATAAAGCCCTACTGCTGCCGGGATTGTATACGCTATGTACGCCGTAAAAATAAACATCCCATATGGCATATACTTTGTGCAGCCTTGCACATTTGATGTATTCCCGGTAACTTTTTGAGTAATGTACATGGATAAAATCGAACTTAAAAAACATATTAAAGGCACAATCCACAACATATCAGAAAGCGGTACCGCATTTGGTCTATCCAAAAGATTAAGACCAATAAATTTAAATCCGGAACTAAATTGGCTTATATCTTGCAGCTCCGATTCAGAAAACATTGTTAAATATGATTTTATACCTGAAAATAATTTTACAATCTGTAATTGTTCATAACCTGGCATATATGTTGATGAAATTCCAGGTATGGTTTGTATAACACTGTTTGCCGACGCTACCTTTTCGGCGGAAATATGTAAAGTGTTTTGAAGAGGTTTAGTTACAGCGCCAATTACTCCCCCCCATAGTATTAATGGTAATACCATTGCGGAGAAACATCCACTGAGCGGGTTCATCCCTTCTTTTTCATATAATTTTGATACTTCTTCGTTATATTTTTTCGGATTCTTTTCATATTTTTTCTTTAGTTCTTGCTGTTTTGCCGCCAATTTAGAATTTTTAGACATTGATTTTTGCCTGCTAACAGATAACGGAAACATTACTATATTTATGGCGACTGTGAACAAAGTAATAGCTAAACCATAATTATTTACTAAATCAAAGAAAAACCACAAAATATATCCAAATATGCTCCCTAAAATGTCAAATATTAAACCCAATTCTTAATAACTCCTAACTTAGAATCTGTATTCAAAAGACCGGTCGTGTCCCAAAATAGTTGAAATTCCTTCTTTTCCCCCCGCCTATGGCGGGGGGAAAAGATATTATCAATAAATTTGGTCCACAACCCAAAAGACCTGTCCGTAAACCTCGCAGAGCGCAAACTATAGCTGTTACGATTTAAAACAGTCCTCAAAAGTAAATTTTTCCGTATACTTTCTCCCAGCCGACGGCTGGGAGAAAGTTATAAAAAATCAGGTACTTTTCAAACGAAACAGCTATATCGAAAAATGCATCACTTAAAAAATGGCTTTGCATCAAAATTTTGTCGTGTCCCAAAACAGTTGAAATTCGTTCTTTTTCCCCCGTCTATAGCGGGGGAAAAAGATAATTATCAACTAATTTGGACTACCACCGAAATCCGACCATGCCCTAATACCAATTTTCATTATAAATATCAGTTTGTATCTGTTACTTTCTTAGCAGGCTCGCGGGGAAAGTAATTCTGCTCCTCCCCCACCATTGGCAGGAAGAAAGATAATTATCAACTAACTTGGAACACCACCGAAATTTGACCATGCCTTAATACCAATTTTCATTATAAATATCAGTTTGTATCTGTTACTTCCCCCGCAGGCTCGCGGGGAAAGTAATTCAGCTCTCCCCCGCCATTGGCAGGGAGAAAGATATTATCAACTAATTTGGACCACCATCCATTATCTATATTTACTGGTTTTTTGTGGTACCGGATCGAACCCACCCTTAAAAAATGGATTACATCTAAGCATTCTGAATACAGACAAAGCAATCCCCTTAGTTACCCCGAATCTTTCAATACTTTCAATGGCATACGCGGAGCATGTAGGAAAAAATCTGCAGCAAGGCTTTTTTATATGGGATATGTATTTTTGATAGAAAATTATCATATTAATTATAAATTTTTTCATCTATTAAATGAGCATTTCTTAAATGTTTAAACATATTTTCATATATGTCCTGAGTTTTTAAATAACAAGTTTTATACCTTGCAACAAATACTATGTCAAACCCGCTTTTTATCTGCGGAAATAACTTCATATATGAACTTTTTATTATTCTTTTTGCTCTATTCCTTTTTACAGATATCCCGACCTTTTTACTTGCCGTAATTCCCACTCTGCTGATATTCAAATTGTTTCTTTTTATATACGTTATCAAATTATACGACACAAAAGAACTTCCTTTAGAATATAATCTTTTAAACTGGCTATTTTGATTTAAAGTAACTATTTTTTTTTGGCTCATATGAAAACCTTTATTTATAAATTTTTATACTATTATAAAAAACTAATGAGTCAGTCTCTTTCTTCCTTTCGCTCTTCTTCGGGCTAAAACTTTTTTACCATTTGAATCAGACATTCTTTTTCTGAAACCATGCTCTTTTTTCCTGTGAATTTTTTTGGGTTGGTATGTTCTAAACATATAAACTCCCTCCTGTCATATATGCACTTTATATAGCTGTTTTTTTGAAAAAAGTCTAATTTTTACTGCTCTTTGCCCACAGAAAGAGGTCGCATGAATAAATTTGCTTTTTTCAAATACAGCGACTATACTTTCACAAAACAAAAGCAATTATATAGCAGTTAAACTTTTATGTCAACTATCCAAATTGCGCTCTACTGTAATTTAATCTGAATTGGGTTTATAGTTGTTATAGCTGCTGCACTTAAAAAAACCTAATTTTTTATTACTTTCTTCCCCACAGGTTCGTGGGGGGGGAAGAAGGAGTTTCAATTATTTTGAGATATGACCGAAATTCTATCCCCAAGGAGATTTTTCGTCATAACTGCACTAAAGTTTTATATAAAATTCTAAAAATATGTTGACGTATATATATTTATATGTTACAATGTGCTCGGCGAATATCAATAATAATTTTTAATTGTAAGGAGTTGTTGTGTATGTCGTATGTATTTGGGGGTGTGAGTAATACAGAAGCAAGGGTTATTGAAAAATTAGCAGGAACTGATCCGAAAGGTGCTGTTAAAAAGTATAAACTTAGGAAAGGCAAATATCGTGACGACTGCACTTACTGGGTTGTTGTTTCTGACCTGGAAGATATGCAGAATAGGGACTATCCTTCAACGCAGGGAAATTTGACGGGCGACAAAGAAAAAGCTTTTTTGGCTACTATGAAACCTATTAAAGTTTGATTGGTAGTGGGTCAAATCAGTTGATAATATCTTTCCCCCCGCGCTAGAACGCGGGGGGGGGAGAAAGATATAGCTGTTACGATTTAAAACAGCCATCAAAAGTAAATTTACCCGTGTACTTTTTCCCAGCCGATAGCTGGGAAAAGTTATAAAAATCAGACGCTTTTCAAACGGAACAGCTATATTATAGCCAAAATCATTTAGAAACATAGTATTATTTACGTTCTTTCCCCCGCGAGTCGGCGGGGGAAAGAAGCAGTT
>JAISWM010000049.1 GCA_031270785.1 Oscillospiraceae bacterium | reverse complement strand
GTGCATAACCGCGACAGGATAGAGAACATGGGGAGCGGCACAATTTTCAAAGAGGTTTCAGGCTCTGTGATGAAGCAAATAGAGGTTTTCGTGCCAAGCGACAAAGCAGAGCAACGGGCGATAGCCGAAATCCTTGGCGCACTTGATAACAAAATCGAGAACAACAGGAAGATAAATCATCATTTAGAGCAGATGGCGCAGGCCATTTTCAAGTCGTGGTTCGTGGACTTCGAGCCGTTCGGCGGTGTTATGCCTGATGATTGGAGGGAAACGGAACTCGGAGAGGTTGCAACCCTTAGTGCTGGTGGTGACAAACCCACCGTCAGTTCGCCAGCACTGACTGACGAATGCCAAGTACCCATTTTTTCTAATGGGATTGATAACTTTGGTTTGTACGGATATACAGACCGCCCCAAAATAACGGATGAATGCGTTACGGTTTCGGCAAGAGGCACGATTGGGTATGTTTGTCTCAGACAAGACCCGTTCGTTCCTATAGTCCGATTGGTGACCGTAATCCCGAACAACAAATTCATCACTGCGAAGTACCTCTATCTTTATCTCAGCAGTATTCATATCGCTGGAGTTGGTACTACACAACAACAACTTACCGTACCGGACTTTAAGAAGTATCGTATTTTCGTCCCTAATCGCGACGCAGTCGAGAGTTTCACACAGACACTTGCCCCGATGTTCGAAGCAATACGGCACAAACGAGCAGAGAACGCTCGCCTTGCCGAAACCCGCGACACCCTTTTACCCCGCCTGATGTCCGGTGAACTGTCCACCCTCGACCTTGGCGACTCAAAATGATTTTTGCTATACAAATTGACGTTTATAATTGAAATTAGTATCAATTATGTTACAATAATAAAATTAAATTTAGGTAGTGGTCCAAATTAATTGATAATCTTCCCCCCCGCCATAGGCGGGGGGGAAAAGTAAATCAAACACACAACAGGTTTTTAATTAGAAATAGTATTAAAAGATTTTTGCTATAATTAATGTATTTTTGTAAAATTGATTAATAATAATATTATGTGAGGAATGATAGTTTGTGGAATCGTTTTTAAAAAGGTACGGTCTACTTTTAAAGATAGCTATTGGAACAATTTTAGGAATTATAGTCGGGCTTTTTATGCCGGAAGGTGTAATCAGTTTAGTAAACATTTTAAATCTTTTTATATCTAAGTTTATTAATTTTGCGGTACCTTTAATAATAATAGGGTTTGTAGTTAACGGGATTAGTTCTTTAGAATTTTCTTCGGGGAAAATACTGGGAATAACTTGCGCAATATCTTATGTATTTATGTTAGTATCGGGGTTTGTTTCTTATTTTGTTTCAATTAATATTTTTCCCATGCTTTTAAACAGTGCTCTTAAAACTTTTGAAAACCCTATTGACATGGCAAACACAGCTAAACATCTTCACCATAGTATTGACATTCCCCCCATAATGGACGTGACTTCCGCATTGATTTTGTCGTTTATTATCGGCATAGGAATATCTTGCATTAAAGGCAATTTTCTCAAGAATGTGTTTTCAGAGTTTCATAGTATAATCGAAATGTTTGTACATAAAATAATGGTTCCTTTGATACCTATTTACGTATTTGGTGTTTTTGTAAAGATGAGTTCGTCCGGGCATATACAAAAAATTTTAAGTTCATTTTCTAAAGTTATTCTTATAATCGTTTGCATACATCTTGCAGTAATGTTTATGCAATATATTGCAGCCGGATTGATTGCAAAAAAGAATCCTTTAGAGCTTCTAAAAAACGTTATTCCTTCGTATACCACTGCGCTAGCCACTCAATCGTCCGTTGCCGTTATACCGGTGTCTGTAAAAAATGCTTTGGCTAACGGCGTATCTGAAGGAATTTCAAACTTTATTTTACCTTTGTGTGCGACCATACATTTGTCCGGAAGTATCATTTCCATTACGTGTAATTCCATAGCTGTTATGATAATAAATGAAATTCCTGTAGAATTATCAAACATGATTCCTTTTATGTTTATGCTAAGTATAGTTATGGTTGCGGCTCCGGGCGTACCTTGCGGAGCAATTTTCGCTGCGTCCGGAATACTTCAATCTGTTTTGGGGTTTGACCATTCTATGATAGCTTTAATGATAGCACTACACGTTGCTCAGGATGGATTCGGAACGGCATGCAACGTCACCGGAGATGGAGCGATCGCGGTAATTTTAGAAAACATTAAAAGCAAAATGCGAGGCAGTTCTTTACCGTGCAAGGATTTATAATTATTTAATGAAAGTAAACTAAACTTAAAAAATTAAAAATCAGGCAGTAAATTTAATTACTGCCTGACTGTTTGTAAATATTAATTTTTTAGAACCCAAAACCGCCAAGCCAGTCGTCGAAGGGGTCGTCTGGCAGCGCGGCGCGTTGTGCTTTACGCTGCTTCCGCTCTAGGAGGCGATATCTATTTTTGATTTGATTATCTGTTCTGCCAGGGAAAAACCTAGCTATACTTCTCCAGCGAGGGCCAAGCTCTTGGTATTTTTCTGATAATAATTGATTTTCTTCATCTGTCCATGGTGTATTTATAATATATGGGCTTAAATAGTAGAGATACCTGTCTCTGCATTGTCTTCCAGTTTTTTCTCCAGGCATACGACTTGCAATGATGTCCCACGTCTCGTCGGGATTTTTATTCTGAACTAATTGTCTTAATTGTGCGTCTTCCGCTTCAGTGAATTTTGAGCGAAGAGCGTGGCATGTTGGGCAGAAGAGACCTAAAGATAAAATTCCGGATAGTGCTAAAGAAAGTACTTTTTTCATAATTTTCTCCTTTTAATATTTTTTGTTCTGCTTTATATTATAACACAAAAAATAACATTGCAACATTTATTTTTAAAAAAATATAATATTTGTGGTTTTAAATAAAAACTGTGTAAAAATTATACTTGCTAAGGCGAACAAAACCCCCGTAGCAAGCCGCAGAGGGGAGAAATCGCGCAAACAAATTTACTTTTTTTAATGTAGCAGCTGTAAGTTTTATTCATCCTCAAATTTAATTACTGCCTGACTGTTTGTAAATATTAATTTTTTAGAACCCAAAACCGTCAAGCCAGTCGTCGAAGGGGTCGTCTGGCAGCGCGGGTTGTTGTGTGGCGAGTTGTGCGAGTTTACACTGCTGCCGCAGTAGGAAGGAATAACAGATTAACGAGAAAAAAAGAGAAGATGCAAATGTGGAAATACAAAACGTCTAAAAATATCGATACAACAGACATTTATGTATTAATATTAACACCGTTTGGTTAGCAAATAGCATAATTTCCCCTAGGTGAAGTTAAAAAATTCAAAAGTCTGTGCCGAAACATATATAAATTTGCGCTTGCGAAAGCCATGTCTAAGAGGGTGGTGGGTCAAATTAGTTGATAATATCTTTTTCCCCCGCCGATAAGCGGGGGAAAAAGAAGAAATTTCAATTATTTTGAGACACGACCAATTTAATATAGGCAATCCGGTTAAGATTGCCTTAATATATCTGAACATAACATTATTTCGTTTTTTGCTAAACACCATTAACCTTATTTTTTGCTTCGTTAGTAATTTCAATAACTTTAACTTTGCCACTGACAGCCGATAACCCCTTATGAATAAAATCATCAAGTTCTAACGGTGTAATCATGACTAAGTTGTTGGCTCCATCATCCGAACCCTCTACCTTAGCATCTACCTTAGCATCTACCTTAGCATCTACATACATATGAGTACTATCTAGTGGGCGAAAATATTCTAGAAACCAAGATCGGTACCCCTGATGCGTATACAAGAAAAGGTAATCGTTCTGTGTCTTATGAAATGCCAGTTGAATAGCGGCATTCTCTGCTAGAATAGCGGTATGCTTTGCTATATTTTTTCCTTGTTTGTTATTGAGTTAAGGCACCGTACACCGAAAATTGTTGCAATACCTGCAAATGTGGTTAATGTTAAGCTTACTACGTCTTGTATTGAAGGTGGTTTCATTGGTTTTTATATCTCCTAATTTAATATAGGCAATCCGGTAAGATTACCTTATATCTCTGAGTATAACACTAATTCGTTTTTTTGACAACCACTATTTAATTAAATTTTTAACTTCATCCGCGAAATCGTTTTCACGCTTTTCAATCCCTTCGCCTTTTTCAAATCTTACGAAATCTGTTATTTCCAGTTTGCAGCCCAGCTTGCCCGCAACCAATTTGATATGATCCCTTACGCTTATGCTGTTTTCCTTGACGAAAGGCTGGTCAAGAAGGCAATTTTCTTTATAAAACTTATTTATTCTGCCTTCCACTATTTTTTCCGCAATATTTTCCGGTTTGCCATCGTTTATGATTTGTTCTTTGAGTATCTTTTTTTCATACGCTACCACATTTTCGGGTACACTTTCTTTATTCAAATACTGCGGGTTTACCGCCGCTATTTGCATGGCTACGTCTTTTCCGAGAGATTTAAAATCGTCAGACGAAGAAACATCAGAATCCGAATCGAATTTTACCATTACTCCTATTTTGCCGCCGGCGTGAACGTATGTTGCAATGTTTCCTTCCATCCTTCTGAAACGTCTTATTTTGATGTTTTCACCTATGGTAAGTATCTTTTCTTGAAGGGCGCTTTCAACCGTTTTATTTTGATTTGTTATGTTCATTTTTAAAAGTTCTTCTACGCTGTTTGGATTTTGCTCTATTATGGTTTGTGCGCATTCCTTTACAAACGTTTGGAAATCCGCGTTTTTAGCTACGAAGTCTGTTTCGGCATTAACTTCTATTGCCACGCCTGTGTTATTTTTATCATTAGTGTACGCTACCGCCAGACCTTCGGCTGCTATTCTTCCCGATTTTTTCGCAGCCGCGGCGAGCCCTTTTTCACGAAGAAAATCTATGGCAGCTCCCATATCCCCGTTTGATTCTGTTAACGCTTTTTTGCAGTCCATCATGCCGCATCCTGTTTTTTCTCTTAAATCTTTTACGTCTTTTGCTGTAAATGCCATTTATAAAAACCTCCTATAAAAATATTGGTTTGTGCACACTAATTTGCCCGCCGCAAGCGGGAGAAGTGGTATTTTTATCTAACGCCCTTGAAATGTCTGATTTTTTATTGCTTTTTCCTTGCGAGGATCGCGCCATAAAATAGTTGAAATCCTTTCTTTTCCCTCCGCCCATGGCGGGGGTGAAAGATATTATCAATTAATTTGGGCTATTACCCAAAATCTCCCGGGAGTACCCTTCATACGCCGTCGTCGATCTTGGGTAGTGTCCCAAAATAGTTGAAACTGCTCCTTTTTCCCCCCGCCTTCGAGGGGAAAGGAACGTAAGTAATACCACGTTTCTAAATGATCTGTGCTACACTATAATCCACAATCCACGTGAGCATAATTTTTTTGGTCATGTCCCCAAATAGTCGAAACTGTTCCTTTTTTCCCGCGAATCGGCGGGGGAAAGGAACGTAAGTAATACCACGTTTCTAAATAGTCTGTGCTACACTATAATCAACAATCCACGCGAGCGTAATTTTTTGGCCATGTTTCAAAATAAGTTGAAATTCCTTCTTTTGCCCCCGCCGTTGGCGGGGGCAAAAAGATATTACCAACTAATTTGGACTATTACCAAATTTTTATTATGAATTGATTATTTTGCGGATATTTTCGCCGCTTTTTCTATTCTTTTTATTATTTCTGCAGTGTGAACGTCGTCTTCTTGCTCCGAATCTACTTTTTGTGTTTCTGCGTTTTGCAGCATCGAAAGTGCGCCTTCTCTCCCTTCGACTATTGCGTTTGCCATGGCTGAACACATTAATTTTATGGCTCTTATTGCGTCATCGTTTGAGGGTATTACATAGTCGATCACGTCCGGGTCGCAGTTCGTATCTACTATCGCGACAACCGGTATGCCTAGTTTCCTTGCTTCCGCAACTGCTATATATTCTTTTTTGGTATCGACCACAAACAGTGCTCCAGGGAGGTCTTTCATATCTTTAATTCCGCCTAAAAACTTTTCGAGTTTTTCAATTTCGGCGTTTAACTTTAATGCTTCTTTTTTGGGTAACAATTCAAAGGTTCCGTCTTCTTGCATACCCCTTAACTGCCTTAATCTGTCAATTCTTTTTTTGATTGTTGAAAAGTTTGTTAATGTCCCTCCAAGCCAGCGCGCGTTCACAAAGTATGAATTTGAATTTTCAGCGGCTTCCTTTATGGAAGATTGCGCTTGTTTTTTCGTACCTACAAACAAAACAGACTTCCCGGATTCTGATACCTCTCTCATAAAATTATAAGCTTTTTCTAACCTTTTTGATGTTTTTTGCAAATCAATAACATATATACCGTTTCTTTGTGTAAATATATACTTTGCCATCTTGGGGTTCCAACGCCTGGTTTGGTGGCCAAAATGTACTCCTGCTTCAAGCAGACTTTTCATTGATACTACTGGCATAAAATTAATTTCCTCCTTGGTTTTTACCTCCGCCGTAATTTAATGTTTTTTCAATTACAGCTGCTGCACCCCACCAAAAAAGTAAACTTATTCGCACACTCTCTTTTGCCGGCGGCGATGAGAGATACGAAAAATCAGACGTTTTTTAATGGCATTAGCTATAACTTCTACTTACGAAGCACCAAATTGAATTAATTACGGCGTGTGTATTTAAGTTATGGCTGATACCTTTGAAAAATGTCAACTTCCCACAGCTCCCCCCCCACACCGGTGGCCAGGCAAGTATGTAAGCAAGTTCGCTTTTTCAAAAGCGGCAGCTATACGGCTTCTAATGATACCATAATTTATATATTTTTTCAAGGATTTTATATTAGACCCGTCCGTAAACCTCACAGAGCGCAAACTATCGCTGTTTCGTTTGAAAAGCGTCTGATTTTTATGACTTTCTCCCCGCCGACGGCTGGGAGAAAGTACACGGATAAATTTACTTTTGAAGACTTTTTTAAAGCGTAACAGCTATATCAAAAAATACATCACTTAAAAAATGGCTTTGCATCAGAATCTCCTTGTGTCTCAAAATAATTTAAATTCCTTCTTACCCCCCCCGCCTATGGCGGGGGAAAAGATATTATCAACTAACTTGGACCACCACCCCAAATCTCCCGGGAAGTATTTTTATACACTGTCGTCGATTTTTGATTGCAATCTGTAAAGTTTACGGACAGGTCTAATGCACAATTTTTTCTAAGCAAATGCAGTATAGAATTAAATTTACAGTGATGATATAATTTCATTGTCAAAAAACGGTTGTGGGTCAAAATAATTGGTTTTTGCTATAAATGATTTTTACTATTGTGAGATTGGAAGTGTTATAATTTTTGAATAAAGTAAAATACTTTTTTATAGATAAACTTAGAAAATTTTCCCCTATACAAATCATAGTTTTAAGTTTTTTATTTTTAATATTATTGGGAACAATATTATTCTCGCTTCCGCTGTCTTCAAGCAAAACGAGAGAAATAACAATTTTTGAAGCTTTATTTACGAGCGTTTCTTGCTGCTGCATTACCGGAATACCTTTATTTGATACATGGACCAATTGGTCAGTGTTTGGGCAAATTGTGATGCTGTGTCTAACACAAATCGGGGCGCTGGGGTTGGTATCTTTTACAACAGGTTTTACACTTATGTTTAAAAAAAAATTAGGTCTCAGAAACGTCAAAATATTCCAAGAGGGGGTATCCGGAGATATCTTTGACGTATCCGGGCTCATTAAAACAATATTTTTATCAACTGTGGTATTTGAGGCAATATCCATTTTTCTTTTATGTATAAAATTTATACCCAGATATGGTGCCTATGGAATATGGGTATCAATTTTTATGTGCACATCCGCATATTGTAACGCCGGACTCGACATCACCGGATTTATTACTCCAAACGCAAGTTGCGCCGCGTTTAATAACGACTTTTTTTCATTAACGGTTATTGCGTTACTATCATTTATAGGGGGGCTTGGCTTTGTAGTTATAATAGATATATATAATTACTTTAAAAATCGGCATCGCAATTTTTCGCTGAGCTTACAAACCAAAATAGTGCTGCGATCATCTGTTTTTTTGATTATTATCGGCAGTTTAATATTTTTCTTTTTAGAAGGAAATAATACAATGAAAGATTTTTCAATTGTTAAAAAAATGTTTGTGTCATTTTTTCATTCTTCATCTCAAAGAACCTCAGGCTTTACCGCCGTAGAAATAAACGGGCAACATAATTTGACGAAATTTATAACAATGTGTTTCATGCTTATAGGGGCTTCCCCGGCTTCTACCGGAGGCGGTATTAAAACCGTGACTGTAGTCGTCATTGTGTGTGCGGTACTAAACACTATCAGAGGAAGAGAAGACAATATTATTTACGGTAAAAAAATAAGCAGCTCTATTACGTATAAAGCAATAACAATGGCCGCAATGTTTATATTTTGTATACTGGTTGGCGTAGCCATGATATATGTTTTAGATTTTGATAAAAATCTTTCGACAATTGATATATTTTATGAAGTTGTATCCTGCATTTCCACAACCGGCTATACTTCGGGAATAAGTCCTATTTTAACGTCTGCTTCAAAATTAGTTTTAATGTCTTTGATGTTTTTGGGCAGGATCGGGCCAATCTCCATTATAATATCCATAATGGAAAACAACAAAAATCAAAAAAACGTAGTTTTACCGGAAGAAAAAGTTATCCTTAGCTAAGGGGATATATAGCTGTTATAGTAAAAACCTTTTAAAACAGTGGCATTTTTGTCCCCCCCCCGCCCGACTCGCGGGGGAAAAAGAAGAAATTTCAACAATTTTGAGGCATAACCAAAATATTTAATTTTAATTTTAATCTAAAATATTTTTCAAAAACTTTGGCGAATTCGGTTGTAGACCAAATTAATTGATGACATCTTTCCCCCCGCCACAGGCGGGGGGAAAGAATAATGGATTTCAACTATAGCTGTTACGATTTAAAACAGTCTTCAAAAGTAAATTTATCCGTGTACTTTCTCCCGGCCGTCGGCTGGGAGAAAGTCATAAAAATCAGACGCTTTTCAAACGAAACAGCTAGGTCATGTCTCAAAATTGTTGAAACTTCTTCTTTTCTCCCCCGCCTATGGCGGGGGAAAAAATATTATCCACTAATTTGGGTCACAACCATATTTTAAGACATAACCTAATCCCATTAATATAGCGAAAACTATTGCATATCTTAAAATTTAAACTGATAATGCTTTTAATTAGTTTTTAGGAAGGGAGAAAATATTTTTGAAGATATTAATACTTTCGGCTTCCACCGGCGGGGGGCATATGAAAGCCTCCAACGCGGTAAAAGAGTATTTTGAGGAAAATAATATAGAAGTAAATGTAGTAGATACCTTGAAATATATCAGCCCGCTTCTTAATAAAACAGTTACCGAGGGGTATGAATATTTAATAAAAAAAATGCCGAATATTTATAAAATGATTTATGAATCCGCGAATAATAAAATTATAAATCGTTTGATATTTGGTATAAATAGTATTGTCAGCAGAAAACTTATTCCGCTTATAAACGAATATGAGCCGGATGTTATAGTCACAACTCATCCGTTCCCTAATGAGATGGTTTCAAAACTTAAACATATAGGCAAAGTAGACGTACCGGCTGTGTGCATAATGACAGATTACGCGCCGCACAGAACGTGGCTTACTAAAAATATCGACGCTTACATTGTGGCTAATGAAGATATGATGAAATCGATGGCAGAAATGGGTGTGGACAAAAACATAATATATCCTTTTGGAATACCTATAGAAGGCGGATTTTATACGAAAAGAGACCAAAATATTCTTCTTAAACAAATGGGTTTTAATCTAAATATCCCCACTGTTTTAGTTATGGCCGGTAGTTTTGGCGTTGAAAATATTGTTTCGATATATAAAGACCTTTTGAAAATAGAGTTGGATTTTCAGATTATAGTAATAACGGGGAAAAACGCAAAACTTTATGATACCATTGAATCTATAGTTTATGGTGAAGAAAAAAAAGTTTATAAATACGCTAAATTCCCGTTTGATATAAAATTATTGAAATATGTTAATAAACTTAATGATTTTAGAAAGATATTTAATTTACCCGAAAATGAAAATATAGATTTAAAATCAAAAATTTATTACAAGGACACGCGCATAATATATTTTACCGATGAGGTACATAAATATATGTACGTAGCTGATTTGATCATCACCAAACCGGGGGGGCTTACTATAACCGAGGCGCTTGCGTGCAATCTTCCAATGGCAATTTTCGATGCTATTCCGGGCCAAGAAGAAGAAAACGCGGATTTCCTGGTTGATAATAATATGGCTGTAAGACTAAACAAAAACACAGCGGCGGATACCATCAAAGATTTACTGAAAAACAAGAAAAAATTAAAATTTATGAAACACTCTTGCGAGACGTTCGATAAATCTGAATCTTTAAAAAATATATTAAATTTTTTGCTTTCTTTGCCAAAATAAGACTCATATAGCAAAAACATTTTGAAACAAGCGGCCTTAAGGGTGTTAACTATAGCTGTTACGATTTAAAACAGTCTTCAAAAGTAAATTTATCCGTGTACTTTCTCCCGGCCGTCGGCCGGGAGAAAGTCATAAAAATCAGACGCTTTTCAAACGAAAAAGCTATATATTGACGTTTTCCACTTGCCTTTGGGTGGCAGTCCAAATTAATTGACAATAACTTTTTCCCCCGCCTTCTGGCGGGGGGAAGCAAAAATGCCATTATTTTAAAAGATTTTTACTATATCAGGTAAGTTTTGGTTGTGGCCGATTTGCAGAAAATTGACTTTTGACCTGGTGCACCAGGGTTGCTATCAACCCTACTACTATTGTTATTCCCGTTACTGTTCCTGCTACTAACAGTGGGGTTGGCGTTCCTGTTTTTGTGGTTGCTGCAACTTTAGTGCCCGCAGTTGCAGCCTCGGGTGTTCCGTCTTCAGTTATTTCATTTTCAGCTTCCGCAACTTCCTCTGCCACAGCTGTGGTTTTCTCCGCTTCCTCTTTATCCGCTTGCTCTGCCGCAATTCTAGCTTGCTCTTCCGCCGCAGCTTTTTCGTCAGCTTGCTTTGTCTCCGCCGCAGCTTTTTCCGCCGCAGCTTTCTCAGCTTGCTTTTTCTCCGCTGCAGCTTTCTCAGCTTGCTCTTTCTCAGCTTGCTTTTTCTCCGCCGCAGCTTGCTCTTCCGCCGCAGCTTTTTCCGCCGCAGCTTTTTCCGCCGCGGCTTTATCTGCCGCAGCTTTCTCCGCCGCAGCTTTTTCCGCCGCGGCTTTTTCTGCCGCAGCTTTCTCCGCCGCAGCTTTAATTCTAGCTTGCTCTTCCACCGCAGCTTTTTCTGCCGCGGCTTTATCTGCCGCGGCTTTATCTGCCGCAGCTTTATCTGCCGCAGCTTTCTCCGCCGCAGCTTTCTCTGCCGCCGCAGCTTTCTCTGCCGCCGCAGCTTTCTCTGCCGCCGCTTGATCTTTCTGTTCTTTCGCAATTCTAGCTTGCTTTTTCTCATCATCTTTCTTTTTTCTAGCGTCATCTACTGCTTTTGTCAACACTTCTCCGAATTTTCCCACTTCGCCCGTTTTAGCACTTGTGAGGCATAATTCCGCACCATATTTTTGCATTTTCGCCGTAATGCGTTCCACATCTTTCGCACTTTTAAGATCTATTTTAGTTACAGCAAGAACAAACGTTACGCTTTTACAGCAGGTTTTTGCAAATGTCATCCACCCATCAATACCCTTTATACTATCTGAATCATTAACACTAGCGAAAATAACCGCTACGTCTATGTCACGACACCATTTTTTGATCTCCTCACTTAGAAAACTATCGCGTCCATCACCAGGGATATCCAAAACTTGACCTTCAATTTTACCGAATTTTGCAGGAATTGATGACATGTATTCGGTATGAGGAATGCAATCACAATACGTCTTAGACCTAATTCTCGTAGCCACTGCTGTTTTTCCCACTCCCGGATTTCCAAAAAACGCCACTTTGACTATGTCGTCCTTTTGGACCTTTTTACCAGGCGCAGCAGAAACATTAATTAAATTTGAAAACACAAAAGAAAACGCGCAAATCAGTGCAATAAATTTTTTAAATTTCATAACGTTGGTACTCCCACATACTTTTTTAATTTGTTGCAATTTAACTTTAACATATTTTTCACGCCTTGTCAAGCAAATAAGCAAAATTTTAAAAAACATTTTTGCATTATAGTTATTTCTTATAAAAGATTTTTACTATAAAATTGGTTGTGCCTCAAAATAGTTGAAACTTCTTCTTTTTCCCCACGCGTTCTAGCGGGGTGGAAGATATTACCAACTAATTTGACCCACAACCATAAAATTACATATAACTGTTACGATTTAAAACAGCCATCAAAAGTAAATTTATCCGTGTACTTTCTCGGTGATGGGTCAAATTAGTTGATAATATTTTTTCCCCCCGCCATGGGCGGGGGGAAAAGAAGGGATTTCAATTATTTTGAGACACGACCATTTTCTCCCGGCCGACGGTTGGGAGAAAGTTATAAAAATCAGATGCTTTTCAAACGAAACAGCTATAATCTTAAAATAATTCACTCTAATATTACTTTTTTATAAATTTTTTTACCTTTTTTAATTATTAAACCTTTGGACAGTTCCTTAGATGATAATTCTAAGTTTTCGTCTGAGGTTTTTTCTTTATTTATAGAAATCCCGCCTTGTTTGATTAATCTCCTCGATTCTGATTTTGACGGTGACATTTCCAATTTGACCAGCAATGAAACTAAATCTATTTTATTGCCGTTTAAGTCTTCTTTTTTCAATTTTAAAATTAAGTTTTCAGAAAGTATTTCTCCTTCTGAAAAAATGCGTTTTGCTTCCTCCTGAGCAGCTACTGCATGTTTTTCTCCGTGAACAAGTTTCGTAAGTTCAAAAGCTAAAATTTCTTTCAATTTATTTATATCCGATTTTGGCTTTTCTTCGTATTCTTTTATTTGTTCGAGGGGCAGAAATGTAAGAATTTTAAAACATTTTATTACGTCTTTATCGTCTGTGTTTCTCCAATATTGATAAAATTCATAAGGAGTAGTTTTACCGGGGTCTAACCACAGTGCCCCTTTTTCTGTTTTCCCCATTTTAGTCCCTTGGCTGGTAGTTAGCAAAACAAAGGTAAGGCCGTATACCTCTTTTGCGTCTTTTCGGCGAACTAATTCTATTCCGCCGATTATGTTGCTCCATTGGTCATCACCGCCAAGTTCTAATTTGCAATTATATTTTCTGTTTAATATTAAAAAATCATAACTTTGCATTACCATGTAGTTCATCTCAAAGAAAGTAAGGCCTTTTTCAAGACGTTGTTTGTAGCATTCAGCCGCGAGCATTTTATTGACGGAAAAATGCACTCCGACATCTCTTAAAAACTCTATATAATTTAATTTGCAAAGCCAATCAGAATTATTAAGCATTATTGCTTTACCTTCTGAAAAGTCGATGAATTTTGAAGCTTGCTTTTTAAAACATTCTATATTGTAATTTATTTCTTCTTCCGAAAGCATTTTTCGCACATCCGTCTTTCCGGAAGGGTCGCCTATCATTCCGGTTCCGCCGCCAAATAAAATTATTGGAATATGGCCGGCTTTTTGCAAGCGGGACATAATTAAAATCTGGACAAAATGCCCAACATGAAGACTGTTTGCGGTAGGCTCGAAACCTATGTAAAATACGCATCTTTCATTATTTAGCATTTCTTTGACTTTTTTTTCATTTGTAACCTGCGCAATTAGTCCTCTTGCGAATAAATCTTCATATATTCCCAATCTGCTACCTCTTTATATGATAAATATTAATATCACGGTAATTTAATTTTGTTACCAAATTGTAATAGACTTGTCCGTGAATCTCACAGAGCGCAAACGGTCGTGTCCCAAAATAGTAGAAATCCCTTCTTTTCCCCCCGCCATAGGCGGGGGGAAAAGATATTATCAATAAATTTGACCCACCACCAGCGCAAACTATCGAAAAATGCATCACTTTAAAAATGGCTTTGCATCAAAATCTCCCGGGAAGTATTTTTATACGCCATCGTCGATTTGGTCGCGCCATAAAATAGTTGAAATTCCTTCTTTCACCCCCGCGAATCGGCGGGGGGGAAGATATTATCAATTAATTTGGACCACTACCGTCGATTTTGATTGCAATCTGTAAAATTTACGGACAGCTCTAATATTTATAGTTTTTGCTATATTAACATTATTATGCTTGACACCGGTGCAATTTTTCAATACAATAGTATATCGCGATTTATTCCATTTGAAAACAAAAATTACTTAGATAATACAATTATTTTGCTGTGAAATCAAGTCGAAAATTATTAATTTTTATCTAAATTTGTCGTCAAATGTGACCGCAGCTAATGCCCTTCGAAAAGATGTCTAATTTTTCATAATTCTTTTTCCACTTGCGGTGGGGGCGGGGATAAAGCACACGAAAAATCCGCTTTTTTTAATACCTAATTTTTTATAACTTGCTTCTTTCGCCCGTGGCGGGGATAAAGCACACGAAAAATCCGCTTTTTTTAATACCTAATTTTTTATAACTTGCTTCTCCCGCCCGTGGCGGGGATAAAGCACAGGAAAAGTTCGCTTTTGGGAAGCGGTATCTACATTAAAATAAATGTCAAACAAATGAACGGAGTGATTTTGCCCTATGGTGAATGTCAAACCAACTAAATTCGGCAAGACTACAAGGATGAGTTTTTCAAAAACAGACGAGGTTTTAAAAATTCCTAATCTTATTGAGGTACAAAAAAATTCATATTACTGGTTTTTAAATGAAGGTCTTAAAGAAGTTTTTAAAGATGTTTCCGGCATTACCGATTATGCCGGTAATTTGGTTTTAGACTTCACTGATTATACTCTGGATCTTGATCACCCTAATTATACGGTTGATGAGTGCAAAGAAAAAGAAACCACTTACGCTGCCGCTCTCAGAGTTACCGCCAGGCTTTTAAACAAAGAAAGCGGCGAGGTAAAAGAGTCTGACGTATTTATGGGCGATTTCCCGCTTATGACGGATAGCGGAACTTTTATTGTAAACGGTGCTGAAAGAGTTGTTGTTTCGCAGCTTGTAAGGTCGCCGGGCGTCTATTTTAAAATGGAATATGATAAAACTGGAAAAGAAATGTTCAGCGCCACGCTTATTCCTAACCGCGGTGTTTGGATTGAATATGAAAACGATGTAAATGACGTTTTATACGTCAGGATAGATAAAAACAGAAAAATTCCCGTTACCGTTTTTATGCGCGCCTTAGGGCTTAGCACAGATTTAGATATCATAGAGTATTTTGGCGATGATGAGCGTATTTTAGCAACCCTTAAAAAAGATGTGTGTACCAATACGGAAGAAGCGTTGTTTGAAATATATAAAAAATTAAAACCCGGTGAGCTCCCTACAAGCGAAAGCGCACAGTCTCATTTAAGCTCTCTCCTTTTTGATGTCAGAAGATATGAGATTTCCAGAGTAGGAAGATATAAATACAATAAAAAGCTATCTATTTCCGGGAGAATAAAAGGGCAAGAACTTTCAAGGCCCGTACCTGACCCACGAACCGGTGAAATTATTGCTGATATGGGCGAAGTGGTGTCGGTTGAACAAGCTCATCAGATAGAAAACGCGGGTGTATGCGTTGTTTACATTAAAAAAGGCGACAAAGAAATTAAAATTATATCTAATGGTATGGTAAGCGCAAATAATTTTTTTGATTTTGACATTGAAAATGAATGCAAGATCAGGGAGAAAGTAAGATTTGGTGTTTTAACGGAAATTATGGATTCTTGCAGCTCTAAAGAAGAAATTAAGAGAAGCATATACCTTAGAATGGACGAACTTGTGCCGAAACATATTATTATTGATGATATTTTTGCCGCTGTTAACTACGTTAATTGCCTTGCAAGCGGTATAGGTACAGTGGACGACATAGACCACCTGGGGAACAGAAGGATACGCTCTGTTGGGGAACTTCTGCAAAATCAATTCAGAATAGGATTTGCAAGGCTTGAAAGGGTAATAAGGGAAAGAATGACCCTTCAGGCTCAAGATTTGGAAGTCATAACTCCTCACGCGCTTATAAATATACGTCCTATTGTAGCCGCTATAAAAGAATTTTTTGGTTCTTCGCCGCTTTCTCAGTTTATGGACCAAACTAATCCGCTATCTGAACTTACTCATAAAAGGCGTTTGTCCGCTCTTGGCCCCGGTGGGCTTTCAAGAGAAAGAGCGGGGTTTGAGGTCAGAGACGTTCATTACAGCCACTACGGCCGTATGTGCCCTATAGAAACCCCTGAAGGGCCTAATATCGGGCTTATATCTTACTTGGCTTCTTTTGCTAAGATTAATGAGTATGGGTTTATAGAGGCTCCTTTTAGAAAAATAGATAAATCCGGAGTTGTTACTGCAGAAGTTGTATATATGACGGCCGATGTGGAAGACGATTATATAGTAGCGCAGGCAAACGAGCCTTTAGATGAAAACGGAAGATTTGTAAATCCAAAAATAAACGGCAGATATCGTGATCAGTTTGTTGAGGTGGAAAGAGACAAAGCGGAATTTATGGACGTATCTCCTAAAATGGTTGTTTCAGTAGCAACCGCTATGATACCGTTTTTAGAAAACGATGACGCCAGCCGTGCTTTAATGGGGTCAAACATGCAAAAACAAGCTGTTCCGCTTTTAAAATCAGAAGCTCCGATCGTTGGGACGGGTATTGAATATCAAGCCGGCGTTGACTCCGGAGTATGTATACTGGCAAAAGAATCCGGGATTATTAAAAAAGTGGATGCAGAACATATTGTCATAAAGTATGATTCAGGAGAAAAAGAAAACTTTAAACTTACTAAGTTTGTGCGTTCGAATCAGAGCACGTGCATAAACCAAGTACCGATTGTAGATAATGGCCAAAGGGTTGAAAAAGACGAGGTTTTAGCTGATGGCTTTGCTACTCAAAACGGTGAGATCAGTTTGGGTAAAAACGCTCTTGTCGGTTTTATGACTTGGGAAGGGTATAACTACGAAGACGCCGTTTTAATAAGTGAAAAGGTAGTAAGAGAAGATGTGTATACTTCTATACACATTGAAAAATATGAAATTGAAGCAAGAGATACCAAACTGGGGCCTGAAGATATAACTCGGGATATTCCGAACGTAAACGAAGATTTATTAAAAGATCTTGATGAATGCGGTATCATTAGAGTTGGTGCCGAAGTACGTGCCGGAGACATACTGGTTGGAAAAGTAACGCCAAAGGGTGAAACAGAGCTTACCGCCGAAGAAAGACTGCTCAGAGCCATATTTGGTGAAAAAGCAAGAGAAGTCAGAGACACTTCCCTTAGGGTTCCTCACGGTGAATACGGGATAATTGTAGATGTGAAAGTATTTACAAAAGAAGATAATAAAGAAGAACTTTCTTCCGGTGTAAATAAAATCGTGAGGTGTTATATAGCGCAAAAAAGAAAAATTTCAGTTGGGGATAAAATGGCGGGGCGCCATGGAAATAAAGGTGTTGTTTCCAGAATATTACCTGTTGAAGATATGCCGTTTTTACCCGACGGCACTCCCCTTGACATAGTTTTAAATCCTTTAGGTGTTCCTTCACGTATGAATATCGGCCAGGTATTGGAAGTTCATTTGGGATATGCCGCTAAATCTCTTGGCTGGAAAGTAATGACACCCGTTTTTGACGGCGCTCATGAAGAGGATATAGAAGAGTGCCTTAAAAAAGCCGGGTATAATGAAAATGGTAAAATATGGCTTAAAGATGGCAGAACCGGCGAGTATTTCGACAATCCGGTTACAGTTGGATATATGTATTATCTAAAACTTCACCATTTAGTAGACGATAAAATTCACGCCAGATCCACAGGGCCATATTCTTTAGTAACTCAGCAGCCTCTTGGGGGAAAAGCGCAGTTTGGAGGGCAGCGTTTCGGGGAAATGGAAGTATGGGCACTTGAAGCGTATGGAGCTGCATATACGCTTCAGGAAATACTGACTGTAAAATCTGATGACGTTGTTGGAAGAGTAAAAACGTATGAATCAATTGTAAAAGGTCAAAACGTACCTAAACCGGGTATACCTGAATCTTTTAAAGTTCTTATAAAAGAATTGCAGTCAATGGGCCTTGATGTAGCCGTACTCAATGGGAACAACGAAGAGATAGATCTTAAGAGAAATTTTGATGATGAAGATAATGTAGTATCAGTTGTTAAAGAGGGTATATTGTCCGAAAAACAAGTGATGACTGATGAAGCCGGATTTAGTATAGACGGCGGCCTCGAGGGAGAAAATGAATTTGAGTCTTCGGATATGTTGGCAGAGGATTTTAATGATGATGAAGACGATGAAGACGAAGATGATAACTACGACGAGTAGTGACCCAAATTAATTGATAATATCTTTCACTCCCCCGCCATAGGCGGGGGGACGAAGAAATTTCAACTAGTTGGAGACATGATCAGTGCGGGACAAACAAAAATGCCACCATTTTAAAAAGTTTTTACTATAGCTGCTGCGTTTTAAAAAAGTAAATTTGTTCGTACGGTCTCTCCCCGCGGCGGCGGGGAGAGAGTAGTAAAAATTAAACATTTTTAGATATTTTAGCTATAAAAGCCATTTAGGAATATATTCTGCGTCCCACACACAAGTGCGGGAAAAACAAAAATGCCACCATTTTAAAAAGTTTTTACTATAGCTGCTGCGTTGTAAAAAAGTAAATTTGTTCGTACGGTCTCTCCCCGCGGCGGCGGGGAGAGAGTAGTAAAAAATTAAACATTTTTAGAGATTTTAGCTATAAAAGCCATTTAGAAATATATTGTTTGTGCTCCCCACCCACACACACAAGCGCGTGAAAAAGCAAAAATGCCACTATTTCAAAAAGTTTTTACTGTATATATTAAAGGGGTTTAGAATATGGATTTTAATGTTTTCGAGTCAATAAAAATAGGTCTGGCTTCACCGGAAAAAATTAAAAGCTGGTCTTTTGGAGAAGTAAAAAAACCGGAAACCATAAATTACAGAACGTTGAAACCGGAAGTGGACGGCCTTTTCTGCGAAAAAATATTCGGGCCGCAAAAAGATTGGGAATGCCACTGCGGAAAATACAAAAGAATAAGGTATAAAGGTAAAATTTGTGACAGATGCGGCGTAGAAGTTACGAGGGCTAAGGTTCGGCGCGAAAGAATGGGCCACGTCGAACTTGCCGCTCCTGTTTCGCATATTTGGTATTTTAAGGGAATACCGTCTAGAATTGGATTAATGCTTGATATTTCCCCGCGTATGCTTGAAAAAATTTTATATTTTGCGTGCTATATTGTTACTGACCCGGGTAATGTAAAGGAACTTAGTAAATATCAATTTTTAAACGAAAAAGAATACAGGGACATGCTCGAAAAATATGAAGATGATTTTCAAGCCGGAATGGGAGCCGAGACTATTAAAAAACTTTTGCAGGATATAGATTTGGAGTCTTTGTCTGAAAATTTGAAAGAAGAATTATTATCTGCTTCCGGGCAAAAAAAGATTCGTGTTTTAAAAAGACTGGAAACTGTAGAATCTTTCAGATTGTCCGGAAATCGCCCCGAATGGATGGTATTAGATGCTCTCCCGATCATTCCGCCTGATTTAAGGCCTATGGTTCAGTTAGATGGTGGCAGATTTGCAACTTC
>JAISWM010000016.1 GCA_031270785.1 Oscillospiraceae bacterium | reverse complement strand
GCCGCGGTCATTCCCGCTAAAACCACCTTGGCGATATTAAGTTTTCCCTCCCAATCATCTATATTGGCGATAAAATTGGCTATCCCGTTAATGGTATCTGTTAATCCTGAAAGCACGTTTTCAGTTAATTCATTCCCAACGCCTTGTAACGCGGTTTTTAGTCTTTCCTGCGCGTCTAAATATTCCTCTGATTTTTTCGCGGCATCGTCTGATATTATCCCGTATTTTCTTGCCTCTTCTCTTAGGTTGGCGATTCCCCGGCACCTTCATTCGCGAGCAATATTAGTTCCTGCCCTGATTTGCCAAACGCCGATTGCGCTAATTCCGCCCTTGTAAATTCATCTGGAGCTTTGCCGATAGCGTCCATTAAAAGATTAAAGGCTTCTTCATTAGAGTTTACATTTTTTAACTGGTCTAATAATTTTTTGTCGTTTTCTTTTAAATAGGCTGTTAAACTTCCCGTGCCGCTTTTAACATCGGCAACGGATTTATTTAATTTTTCCAATGAGCCTTTCAGGTCGTCAACGCCGCTCATTTTGGCGGCATAATCCAATTCCTGAAAAGTTTCGGCAGTCATGCCTATTACTCTGGCTGTTTTGGCATAGGCGTCCCCCGCTTCGGCAGATTTCTGAACAATAGCGCCCGTTGCGGCTACGGCGGCACCGATTGCGGCAATCATTCCCAGGGCCGCTTTTTCGGCGTTTTTCATTACTTGCTCCTGGGCTTTTTGTGCCTCGGTAGCATTTTTTATTTTGTCTGCTAATTTGTCATGTTCATCACGAAGTTTTTTTATTGCGTCTGATTCAGGGTCAAGGCCGCTTTTTATAAGCCTCTCTATTTCTTTCTCATAGCTTTTTTGAGAGGTAGTCATAGCGACTACTTCGCCGCGTGTTCCCCGCATCGCGATTTCTGTAAGTTTTTGGCGGTCAATAAATTTATCTATTTGTTCTGTTTTAAAAGAATCAGAAAATTTTTCTATTTTTTGCCTTGTTGTTTCTGATTCGTTTGCTAAATCTTTAAACGCTTTTGAAGCCTGTTCGTAATTTGCGTCTATTGTTAATTTTAAATCTGCCAACTTATTATATTCCCGTGTTTATATAGTCATTAAATAATACCTTTTGATAGTTTATAACGGTTATATTCCTCATTTATAGTGTCAAACCTATCAATTAAATCAAGTAGCCATTTTGGAGCGTTAAGCCAATTATCATAAGGAAGTCCATAATTTTTTGTATTTTTATATATTGTAAGATAATGATAAAATTCTGTTGTAAGATAACTGCTAATTTTGTTGCTTGAAATTGGTTTATTTAGCCCGAAAACAGTTATCGGATACGGGTCGTCATCTTTTTCTTTTAAGATGGAATAATCTTGAGGAATTTCATTATCGCTTTCAATTTTTCGGTAGCCGGTTAGATATAATCTAAACGCGGTTTTTAAATTTTTTTTTCTTCAAAAGTGAATTCGTCTTCTATCTTGGAATAAAGATGTAAATCTTTTGCTATTTTTTGAACAGCCTCTGAAGGCAGTGTTAAGAAATCGTCTACTGTTTTAATTTCTTTTTCACCGTACATAAAATCTTCAAAGTGGTCGACACATTCTTTTATAAATTTTTCATGGTCGAAGCGGTTAGCGGTTATATTTTCTATCATTACGTCTATGATATTTTTAACTAATTCTTCTTTTGCTTCCGGCGTATTATCAAAATCTTTTACCAGTGAAGATTCAAAAACATTCTTTTGTGAGGCCATTGGAAATAATTCGTCTTTGAATGGAAACCGTAAAAATACTGCTTTAGCCGGATTATCAGATTTTTCATTTCCAAATACCTTAAAAATATATGTTTTTTCTTTTTGCCGTAAACTCTTAAATTGTGCCATGTATTTCTCCTTATGATAATTAAAAAACCCTGTAGTTAGTTACAGGGTTTTAATAGTATTTTTATGCTATCGGTCTTTTGTATATTGTTGGTTTTCCTTCGCCCTTACTGAAGGAAAGCTCTTTGCTTTGCGGGTCGGTATTCCCCAAACTTAAACTCATGGAAGTAATATTTATTGGAACAAACAGCCAGTTTTCAGTCGTACCAGTTCCGCCGCCGGAATTAAGTAATGTTAAAAGATATATTTGAGCGTCGCTCCTCGCGTGAGTCGTGTATACTCCGGCTCCGCTATCTTCAATAATATCTAAAAACCTGTTTATAACAATATCAGTAACATTATCAAAATCCTGAGTGCTGTCGTTATATCTAAATAAACCCGCCAAACTTCCGGATATTGATACCATGCCGTCGCTGATAGTTGCCCCCGGGTCGCAATCGTCTCCAACATCAACACTTCCCATTGAAAACTCAAAACTTGCCGTAGTCTTACAGAATCTATCCGGGTCGATTTTTAATACTCTATCACCGGTTTTCAAAGTAATTTGTGTTTTACCAACTTCGGGCGCTATAAAAAATGCTCCCTCAACTACAGGAACACTACTGCCCGTCCCTTTTGATATTACAAAATACTTTTGACTTCCCGCGG
>JAISWM010000006.1 GCA_031270785.1 Oscillospiraceae bacterium | reverse complement strand
TTTTACTTGAAATTCAAAAACAAAATCTTACAGCCAAAACCATTTAGAAACAAAGATAAGCCGGCATTACAAAAGCTTTGGCGGTGGCTCAAATTAGTTGATGATATCTTTCCCCCCCCGCCATGGGCGAAGGGAAAGAAGGAATTTCAACTATTTTGAGGCGTAACTTCATTTCGAGGGATAGCCGAAATTTCATTGCATGTGCAATTTCAATTGCGTCTGCACGTACGCGGGCTTGTTCATGGTTATATCTCATTATTACTTTCCCATATGTATATGCCCCGCTACCCATGCTTCACTATGCCCTTCTTTTACTATATATTTACAGATGTAGTCGCGTTATATCTATACATATTCGTCATGGATACAAACACGTGGGTCGTGTCCCAAAATAGTTGAAATCCCTTCTTTTCCCCCGCCCATGGCGGGAGGAAAAGATATTATCAATAAATTTGGCCCACAACCAACATGTGTGCATATAAGTTTGAATCTTGAATATTAATATCCTGCTGTTCTCCGGTCTGTATACGCAGTTGCCATTTCGTGCGCCGTTTCTGAAGGCATCGTTCCCAAAAATACCAGTTGTTCACAACAGACTGCATAGGAAAATGCCCAGATTGGAGTGTGTTCGCGCTTTATCATAGCTACAGTCATGTCAGCAACCGTAGTTGCTCTTCCCTCAGAAAATCCTGATGCTATCATTTCTGCATGTGCGTTTGCCCAGTCGTCTGTTTTCCCGTTTGCCATTGCGACTACGTATTCGTTTAAATATGTTTCTAAATATACGTTTGCACGGTTGCGCGCAACTTGTTTGCTATCTCCTTGGGCTATCCTGTCATGATATACCGAGAACCGCATAAAATCAATATCTTGAACTGCTGAAACCCCAAAAATGGACAAACTACTAAACAAAACGGCACAACTAATAAAAACTTTTAACTTATTATTTTTCATAATTTTTCTCCTTAATTTAATTTATAATCGATTACTACAACATTGTAATATTAAATCAACTAAATGTCAATATATTTTTTGAAAATTAATAAACTTGTCCTAAAGCAGTAATTCGTAATTATAAATATTTAAATAAGGGAAATCCTGAACAAATATTTGTTCGTATGGTATCTCCCCGCGAGCCAGCGTGGAAAGAGTGCGCAAATGAGCATGCTTTTTTCAAGTGAAGCAGTTATACCGTGCGGTCTAAAAGTTAGATTTGACAATTCATATTCAAAATGTTAAACTTATAGCTGCCGGATTTGAAAAAAGTAAATTTGTTCGTATGGTATCTCCCCGCGAGTTTGCGGAAAAAAATTAGACCTGTCTGTAAATTTTACAGATTGCAATCAAAATCGACGACGGCGTATAAAAATACTTCCCGGGAGATTTTGGGTGGTGGTCCAAATTAATTGATAATATCTTTCACCCCCGCCTATGGCGGGGGTGAAAGAAGGGATTTCAACTATTTTGACCCACAAGGAGATTTTGATGCAAAGCCATTTTTTAAGTGATGCATTTTTCGATAGTTTGCGCTCTGGGAAGTTTACGGGCAGGTCTATTAAACATTTTTTTCAAGAGCATTAGTTATATTACAAGCAGGTGATACTATTTGAATAGCAATACTAAAATAATTTCTCAAAACAGAAAGGCGAGTCATAATTATTTTATAGTTGAAAGTATGGAGGCGGGGATCGAACTTTACGGTACGGAAGTGAAATCTTTAAGGAATGGCAGTGCGAATATTAAAGATTCGTGGTGTGCTGTAATAGGCGGAGAATTGTTTGTAAATAATATGCACATAGGCGCTTACGAAAAAGGGAATATATTTAATAAAGATCCGCTCAGAGTCAGAAAACTTTTAGTCCATAAAAAGGAAATATTTAAATTGTTTGGGCAAACAAAATTGCAGGGATACTCTATAATACCTTTATCGTTATATTTTAAAGGATCATATGTTAAAATGAAAGTAGGGCTTTGCAAAGGGAAAAAACTCTATGATAAAAGAGCGGAGTTAGCAAAGAAATCCGCCTTAAGGGATATAGACCGTGCATATAAAGAAAAAAACAAGTTTTAAAGGTTATAAATTGAAAATTAATTTAGGTCATGTCTCAAAATAGTTGAAATTACTTTTTTCACCACCGCCATAGACGGGGATGGAAGATATTATCAATTAATTTGGACCACCACCGACGGATGGAAAAAGTACACGGAAAAATTTATTTTTTAGGACTGTTTTAAACCATAACTGCTATAACATTAAATAATTTTTGAAATATGGGAACGTAATGGGTTCGACGGGGATTATAAGTTTAGGTAAGCGAGTAGTGTAGGCGAATCACTTAAAAAACGCGCTTTAAAAATTAAATGGAGACGATCCAAAAAACAAAAAAGTAATCAATGTAGATTTCCGTAAGGTAAGGGCACAAAAAGCCGCTTAATCTTATTGATTATGAGCCTAACAATTAGGCGACGTCCTTTTTTGGAGCACCACGGCCGGATTAGGGCGACAAATAGTGGTGAACGTGATTCGGAAAGTGTCTCGCATCCGGACATGAACCAGAGACTACCTGAAATTAATGTTTTTCAATGTACTTATTTTTAGGGAATTTATTACATTGAATACACTCGTAGAAAGCTTAAGCAAATAATTTTCGGACAGGGGTTCGATTCCCCTCGTTTCCACCAAACGCCCCTTATACGAACTCTCAGAGTCGTTGAGGGGCACTTTTATTTTATTCTCCTGTGCATTGCAGAAAACATAGAGTTTATCTTGATGTAGGTAGATTTTATTTACAAAAGTATCAACCAAAGCCTGGCGAAATTTTATATCATTAACATCGCCTTTTATAAATTTCTCGAAGAAAAATCTAACCTGATCAAATTCAAGTTTTGGTTTTAAAATTTTTTCTCTGGCAATTTGGGTTGTGGGTCAAATTTGTTGATAATATCTTTTCCCCCCGCCCACGGCGGGGGTGATAGAAGAGATTTCAACAATTTTGAGACATGACCGCAATTTGACCTTCTAAATTTTGTTTTTCGGTTTGTCTTTTTTCAATTTGAGCAGAAATAATATCAACTGCTTTCCCGGCTTCAAGGGCTTTGATTAAGTTTTCGGTGGCAGTTTCATTTTCTTTGACTAATTTTTTCAATCTTTTAAGTGCAGCAGTGTTACTCTCTTTTTCTGAAAGTTCACAAACATTTCTTGAAATTTCATCGATTTTTTCGCCATTCAAAATTGACATAGTAGAATTCACAACTAAATCTTCTATGTAAGACTTTTTGACCGGTTTTAGATCACATTTTTTCTTTCGATTGTTGTTGCATTGATAATATTGATGAATTTTTCCGGTCTTTGAAGTACCGCTAATTCCAACTAAACCAGCTTCGCAGTGTCCGCAAAATATTTTGGTTGAAAGTAAGTAAAATTCTTCCGCGGCTTTTGCCCCGGCAGGAGCTTTTTTGTTTTTTCGATCATGATTTGGACTTGCTTAAAGTTTCATCATCTATAATTCTTGGCACGCCGTCGGGAGTTTCTTTGCCGTTAAAACTATAAATTCCAACATATTTTTTGTTGGTGAGAATTCGCCTGATTGAATTTTTATTAAATTCATTTCCAAGCGAAGTTTTTACACTATTTTCATTGAGGTATCTAATGATTTGTGCCATTGTGAAGCCGGAAAGATATTTTTGAAAAATTTGTTTAACGATTGGAGCAGTTTCTGAATCGATAGTAAATTGTTTTTCTTTGATTTTGTAACCCAAAATTTTCATTCCGCCAACAGCTAAACATTTTTCAGCATTTAAACTCATGCCACGTTTGATTTTCTGCGAAAGCTCCACGCTATAGTATTCAGCCATTCCCTCAAGAACGGCTTCCATCAAAACACCGCTGGCATCGTCTGAAATATTTTCTCGGGCAGATATGACTTTAACACCATTCTTTTTGAGTTTGGCTTTATAAGTTGCAGAATCATAACGATTTCGGGCAAAACGATCAAATTGATAAACAATAACGGCTGTAAATTGACGTTTGGCACTATCGGCAATCATGCGTTGAAATTCTGTTCTTTTTTCAGCCTCGCGCCCTGACATTGCACGGTCAATGTATTCGCCGATAACAGTATAACCATTTTGTTTCGCATATTCATAACAAACTTTAAGTTACCCCTCGCTGGATTGCTCATTTTGAGAATGAGAACTGTATCTTGCGCTGATAACTGCATTTTGACGGGAATTACTCATTGATTTTCGTTCTCCTTTTTTTCAGATAAAACTTGCAAAAGAGCGTTTTTTAAGCGATCATTCATTGAAGATTTTGGGTCAAAACACATTTCCACGAATTCTTTAAGATTTTTGTCTTTATCAACCAATTCATCAATATATTTTGGTTGATACTTAAAAGGTTTTCCTTGAGGCTTGTCAGTACGTCCAAAAATGTAGTCAAGCGAAACATCAAAATAATTTTCATACCACAAAAGAGTTTCAGACGGAAGATCAGCAATGTTGTTTTCGTACCTATAAACGCTTGGCTGAGCTATTCCGATTTTTTTGGCAATCTTTTTTTGAGAAAGATTAATTCCTTCACGTAACTCTCTGATTCTTTTTGCGATAATTTCCATAGGAGCACCTCGTTAGATTTTTATATCTTTATTATAACCTTTAGGCGAGTCTAAAGTCAATACCTTGAAAGTATTTGAAAATTTACGTTTCTTCTATTATAATTTAAAAATCAGCCCTCAAAAAACATTGTCAACAGTGTTGCGGCTGGTTTTTAAATCATAATTTTTAAGCGAACATAAAATAAATAACGACTAGTCCATCATAGACTAATCGTTATTTATTGGCTCAAAAACCCGATATTATCATAAATTTTATGTATAATTGCCCAAATTCTTATTTTTTAGCCATTCTTTAATTTGACCGAAACAGGAATTACAAAAGATGATATAGCGGGCAGTTACACAGATTTAGGCGGTTTGCACGGCTTAAATTATAACGATTACGGCAACTATTATGACTACCAACAAGAAAAACAAAAGCTTGAAATAGGGCAGTTTTTCACTCCGTATAATTTAGCCGACTGGATTATAAACTGCTTAAAACCCAAGAAAAGCGACTTAACAGCCGATTTGTGTTGTGGTCACGGTGCATTTATTAACAGCACTCCAAACGAACTGAATTTTTACGGCTGCGAAATTGACAAAAGCGCTTTTAAAGTGGCTAAATATCTGTATTCGGAAGCAAAAATATCATGTGATGATATTAGAAATTATAATCCGGGAACTACTTTTGATTATGTTGTCGGAAATCCGCCATATAACCTGTGTTGGAGAAAAGACGGAGAAAGCTATTCAAGCGAATTTTATTACTGTTTGAGAGCTGCCGAACTTTTGAAACCATGCGGAGTTTTAGCGATTATTGTGCCTGAATCTTTTGCAAGTGATGAATTCTCAAACAAAGCTCAAATTGAAAAATTAAACGAAAAATTTAATTTTGTAGCACAGATAAAACTTGATGAAAACTCATTTAAAGATTTGGGAGTCGAAAATTATTCTACAAAATTGTTGATATTGCAAAAGAAATCCAAACACACCGAAAATGTACCATTTAAAACAGAAATTCTTATTAATATTTCTAATTCCGAAGAAGTTTTTCAAAATTATTTAAAACCTCTAATTAAAGCCAAAGAAGAACTAAAACAAAAACTGTTGTTAGAAAATTTAAATACGGAACAATGCGAGGAAAAATGGAGCTTTAAAGTAAAAAAATTGCTTTATGATATAAAGTGTCATCCGAAAACTGAAAAATATTTAGCCGAGTGCCAAGAATACATAAATAAATATTTTTCACAGAAACAGCCTGAGTACATGGATTATGCAGAGTGGCAAAAAGTGAAAATAAAGCCTGATGATGTAATTAAAAAGCTAAAAAAGACTTTGAATTTACAGCACCCTCAAAAAAACAAGAAAAATCGTTTAATAAAAAATAGGCACACTCTCAAATTTAATGATGTTTCTGTGCCGATTTATAAAGCAGTTACGAAAAATTATTATCCGTTTGAGGACAAAACATATTTAAAGCTGATTGATAAGAAAATCAATCAATACGAGTTGCAGTCTAAAGACTTTTCAAAAATGGAGCAAAACTCACACATAGAAAATTGGCTCAAAAATTTTCAGTTAAAAGTTGGATTTGAAACAATCAAGCTCAACAAAATGCAGCTTCATGACACAAATTTATTTTTGCAAAAACCTTATGCTTTTGTTCAGTGGGAGCAGGGCTCCGGCAAGACAATAACAGGAATTGCACAGGCCGAATATAGGTTACAGCAAAGCAGTATCAGAAATGTTTTTGTTGTAAGTACGGCTATTGCCATAAAAAACAACCGGAATGAAGTTTTAGAAAATTACGGTATAAATTTTCTTCACATAGAAAAATTAAGTGATATTTCAAAAATCGAAAAAGGCCAGTACGTGACCATTACTTTGAATTTGCTTTGTAAATATCAGAATCAACTCAAAAAATTCATGAAAAAGCAATCTCAAAAAGTAATGTTGATTTTTGACGAATCTGATAACATGAGCAACCCCAACACATCCCGGACAAAAGCGGTTTTAAATGTTTTCAGAAAATTAAAATATAAACTCCTGATGACAGGAACAAGCACCCGAAATAATATTTCTGAAATTGTGCCGCAGCTTGAACTGCTTTATAACAACTCTTTCAATATGATCAGTGAATGCGATTATATCTACAAAAGAGAAAAAACAAATGCGAACAATAAGTTAGAAAATGGCTTGGTGCAGACATTCAATGATTATCAAAACATGCCTATTCCTGCTTATAAAAAAGGTTATAAATTATTTACACAGTCGCATATTCCCGAAAAAATAACGGTTTTGGGAATAAAACAATATACGCAAGATATTTATAATTCCCACGAGCTGAAAAGGCTTATCAACAAAACCATCATAACAAGGACTTTTAGTGAAGTTACAGGCAAACAATTACATAAAATTGAGCAGATTTCTTGTGCCATGAACAACAGCGAAAAAGCTCTATATTCACAAGCAATAGAAAAGTTTTATGAGCTTGAGTATTTATTTACCAAAACCGGAAATGACCGAAAAGATGCAATGCTTAAAATTTTACATCAGTTGCTTTTACTTCTTAAATTATGTGCCGCCCCCCAAACCATAAAAGAATATAATTCGGATTTATTGCCGGATAAATTCAAAAAAGTTTTGTCACTGCTTGAAAAATATAATGATGAGCGAATCGCAATAGGTGTCAGAAGTATAGGTGTTACAAACAATTATTATTCCGAAATTAAAAAAGCGTTTCCGAATCGTCCAATATTTTTAATTACCGGCGGGTTATGTCTCAAAATTGTTGAAACTTCTTATTTTCCCCCCCCGCCGAAGGCGGGGGGGAAAATATTATCAACTAATTTGGGACACAACCAAGTACCACGTTGGAGCAAAGAAGGGCCATTGTTCAAAAACTCCGAAAAACCACAAACGGAATTTTGTTAAGTACGCAACAAAGCTTGTCGGCAAGCATGAACATTGATTTTGTTAATAAGTGCATTATCCCGGAACTGCACTGAAATCACGAAAGCATGGCACAATATTATTTCAGATTTATAAGGTACACTTCAACAGAGCAAAAAAATATTTATTTTTTTACATATGAAAACAGCATTGAGTGTAATTTGCTGAAAATGATTATGGTAAAAGACAAACTTAATATGTTTATGAAAAATCAAAATTTAGACGATGACGAATTATATGAAAAATTCGGAATAAACAGCGGTATGCTTGAAAACTTGATGTACAAAGAAAAAACCGAGGATGGGTATAAAATCCGTTGGGGAAAACAAAAAATCATGGCATAAAATCAAAAAAACGAGGAGAAAAAATTATGGAAACACAAAAATTTACTAACCACAAGCCACTTGACCTCACACCAGAAGAAAAAGAAATGTTGACGGCAATTAAAGAAGCCCAAAACATATCTGAGCAAGAAGCTGAAACCATTTTAGACAACTGGAAACACGGAAACGCTGAAATTGATTTTCACGAAGACGAAACTTTAGAAAATTTTATTGACTACTACTCTGATTTTGCGTGGAATTTGCACGGTTATAGAATTCCTGAACATGTTTCAAGAAAACTTATTTTAAAATATATTTTACCTGAAATACTTATTGAAGAATTAAGAGATAATGGATTTATTGAAACTTCCACGGGCACGATTTACATTGAGTCGGTATAAAGAGGTCGCACATGAAAAAAGAAAATGAAAAACACTCAATTTACACAAGCAGGGGAAAGTTAAAAGCTTCCCCTGCGGATTCCATAAAAACTATAGATGAAATCAATTTAATAAAAAACTATTTTTTAGATCGCAAAGAATACCGAAATTACGCGCTTTTTATTTTAGGAATATCCACAGCATACCGCGCCGGAGACATTTTGCGATTAAAATTTAAAAATCTATTTGACGAAAACGGAAACTGGCGAAAAGAAATAGTTTTAATTGAAGAAAAAACAGGAAAACGGCGCAGTATGGAGATTACTGAAACAATTAAAAACGCGGTTAATTTGTACATAGAAAACGAAGGCGGTTGCTATTTTGACGATTATATTTTTAAAAGCAGGAAAGGCGGGAATTCTCCGCTTAGTGTTCCATCAGCTTGCAAAATCTTCAAAGAAATGGCGAAAAACCTGAATTTAAATTATCATTGCTCAACACATTTTTTAAGAAAAACTTTTGCTTATTGGTTTTTGCAAATTCATAAAAACGATGCTACTGCTCTTGCGACTTTACAGGAAATTTTAAATCATTCGTCTTCACAAATAACGCTGAAATACTGCGGTTTGGCAAAAGAAAAACAACAAAACATGGCAAGAAAAGTTTCAGAGCTGTGGTGAAAAAATTTTTATTAATTCAAATTCTGGATTATATTCCGTTTTCGCCATTGACAATTTTTAAAAAACGGAGTATAATCTTAAACGAGGTGTATTTTATGATAAAAAGACCATTATATACTGAACGTCTAAAAAAATTTATAGGGTTGCCCTTTATAAAAATATTAACTGGGGTAAGACGTTGCGGTAAATCAACTATATTAAAACTTTTGATTCAAGATTTAAAATCGCAAGGGGTCAAAGAAGAACAGATTATTTTTATGGATTATGGATCTTTAGCTTATAATAATTTTAAAGACTACATGGCGGTTTACAATAATGTAAAATCTAAAATAACAACTAAAGAAAAGTATTACATTTTTTTAGATGAATTTCAAGAAGTTGATGATTGGGAAAAAGTTGCAAATAGTCTGTTCAATGATTTTAATTCTGAAATTTTTATAACTGGTTCTAACTCCAAAATGTTATCTTCCGAGATTTCCACATATCTGTCAGGAAGATATAAAACTTTTCATATACTTCCTTTATCTTTTTTTGAGTATTTAGATTTTAAAAAATCTTATAGAAAGATAAGAGACAAAAAAGAAAAACTTTATGAGTATATAAAGCTTGGTGGATTTCCGGCAACAAACATAAGAGAAATGACAAAAGAAGAGACTTATTCCACTATTCAAGATATTTATAACTCTATAATCGTAAAGGATATTCTTGATAAAAGTGAAGTTCGTAGAGTTGATATGCTCCACAGAATTGTTGCGTTTTTAATTGAAAATACAGGCAAGATATTTTCAGCAAAATCAATAATAAAGTTTTTTAAACGAGAAAACAGGAAAATAGATATAGATACTATTCATAATTATATTGCCCTTTTGGAAAAAGCTTTTATGATTTACAAATGTGAAAATTTTGATATTCAAGGAAAAGAAGTTTTAGGAACACAAGAAAAATACTACATCGTAGATTCTTCTCTTAAATATGCTAACTTTAGATATGATGAAAAATCTTTGTCTGCAATGCTTGAAAATATAGTATTTTTAGAGATGAAACGCAGGGGATATAAAATCTACATCGGAAAAATAAGCAATTTAGAAATAGATTTTATAGGCGAAAAGAATGATGACAAAATTTATATTCAGGTATGTAAGGAAATAACCGGATATGAAACGCGAGAAAGAGAATATGAAAATCTTTTAAAAATCAAAGATAATCATCCGAAATATGTGGTAATGGATTATGTATACGCAGAAGGGAACTATGACGGAATAAAGACTATAAATATAGCAGATTTTCTACTGGATGAAAGTTGGTAAAATATGATTTACTTCACAGCGGATCATCACTTCGGCCACAAAAACATTATCAAACATTGTAACCGTCCGTTTGGGACAGTTGGAGAAATGGACGATACACTTATTATGCTGTGGAATAAATACGTGAGAGAAAAAGATACGATATATATTCTCGGAGATTTACTTTTTAGAAACACTGCTTCAAGTGAAGAATACTTAGAGAAATTAAATGGCAAAAAATATTTGGTAGTTGGCAACCACGATAAATATTGGATGAAGAAAACTGATTTAAATAAATATTTTTTAGACGTTTCACCGCTAATGGAAATCAATACCGGACAGCATAAAATTACACTTTGCCACTATCCAATGCTTACCTGGAATCACGTTTTAAAAGGCAGCTATATGATTCATGGCCATGTACATAACAGTAAGAACGGTATATATTTTTCGTACATTAAAGATAATCCTCGTATTTTGAATGCCGGGGTAGAGATAAATAATTTTAGACCTGTTGACTTAGATAAATTAATTGAAAATAATTTGATTTTTAAAAATAGCATTTGAAAAAAACATGTACTTAACGGAGGAAACGCTATGGAAAACAAACAAATACAACTTGCATACAAGCTTGTTGAATTAAACCTTTTAGAAAATTATACAAATACAGATAAAATATTTTCTAAAGTCAGTAAAGAAGAACTCATACAAAAATTTTCAAATGCCTATCCGGAGTTTTTCGCTAAACACAAAGCTTTCATACTCGATTACATAAAAAATCATGTTAAATTTGAAAATTAAAGGAACATAATTTTCTTTTAAAAATCGTTTTCAATGGCCCAATCCAAAAAGCTTGATAATTTTTCAATCTTACCTTTTTGTTTCGCTAAAATCTTGATTTTTTGAATTATATTTTCTTCGATTTTTTCCTCACCTTGAATAGTGCCGAGAAGCAGATAATCCGGCGTAGTGTCCAAAACTTCACAAATTTTCATAAGAACATCAATGCTGGGAATACTACTGGCTTTTTCTATGTTCGAAAGATATTTGTCGCTTCGCTCCATCATTTCATTTGCCTGAACTTGTTTGAGTCCTAAGCTTCTGCGTCTTTTGGCGATCCTCTCGCCCATTTCCTTGCTATGAGTTCGGCGCAAAAGTGGAACCAAAAATATAATACCGTGGAAGTTAGGCAGCACTCAGACACGCTGCACCCGCCGACAAAATTATTATCAGAAAAAATAACAAATGGGGAGTTTGGATATGAAAAAAATATTTTGCTCGAAATCAACTTTGAAAACGCCAAATGCGCGTATGATACCAACATGAACAGGTATGTTAACAAAAAGAA
>JAISWM010000083.1 GCA_031270785.1 Oscillospiraceae bacterium | reverse complement strand
TTTTGGCAAATCTTATTTCCGGAATAGTTGCATATTGCTACATTCCGAAGAAACCTTCTTTAAATATTGACAGAAACGTTTTTTCAGGTGCCCTTATTGCTTGTTAGCTGCTTAACAGCGCAGTTTTTCCGTCGAACTCACGTTTTTTACCATAACAGCTATCTTTTCCCTTCCCCCGATATTCATCGTGAAGAAAGAAAAAGTTTCACTATTTTGAAGCACAACCTATAGTTCCTCTTCATAACGCAAGCAACACATTAATCTTCCGCAAGTGCCGGAAATTTTGCTGGGATTCAGAGATATCCCCTGATGTTTTGCCATCTTTATTGACACAGCCTTAAAATCATCTAAAAAAGTAGCGCAACACACCGGCATACCACAAATCCCTATTCCACCTAATATTTTTGCTTCATCTCTCACACCCATCTGTACAAGCTCTGTTCGAGTTTTAAATATTTTCGCTAAATCTTTAACAAGATTCCTAAAATCTACCCTTTTATCTGCTGTAAAATATAAAATAATCTTACTTTCATCAAAAAAACAATATGCTTCTACCAATTTCATATCTAATTTATACTCAAAAATTTTATCTTTAAAAACACTGCATGCCCATTTTTGTTTGCTTTTTATTTTTTCTAATTTTTCTATATCTTCCGTGGACGCTTTTCTTAATATGACATTTCCATTACTATTTAAAATGTCTTCTCTTTTTAAATTTGCTTTGACTAATACCACTCGCCCACATTCAACGCCGCCGGGTGTTTTGCAAATTACTAAATCTGGCGCCGCAATATTATTAGTCCTAGAAAAAAAATAGTATATTTTCCCTACTCGCTTGAATCTTACACCAATTAAACATCCCACTAAGCTTATCTCCCCAATTTTATAGATTATAGTAAAAACCTTTTATAGCCGCGGCATTTGAAAAAAGTAAATTTGTTAGTGCTGTCTTTCCCCGCAGGTTCGCGGGGGAGAAAGTGGCAAAAAATCAGGCATTTTTCAAAGGTGTTAGCTATAAAACATGACATTCTTGTTTTTCCTTCTGCTTATAGCCACGGTAATTTAATTTCGTTACTAATTGTAATATTTTAAAAGATGTACGCATTACAGCTAATTTTATTTTTATTATTTTGCAAATTCAACCTTGAAACTTCTTTTTTCTCCCCGCCATCCGCGGGGAGAAAGTGGTAAAAAATCAGACATTTTTCAAGGATGTTAGCTATAAAACATGACATTCTTGTTTTTCCCCCTGCTTATAGCCGCGGCATTTGAAAAAAGTAAATTTGTTAGTGCTGTCTCTCCCTGCCTTCGGTGAGGAGAAAGAACAAAAATGTTACTGTTTAAAAAAATTTTTACTACAGCTGTTACACCTGAAAAAAATCTAAATTTCAGGTTATGTCTCAAAATAGCTGAAACTTCTTCTTCCTACCCACCGCCGAAGGCGGGGGAAAAGATATTATCAACTGATTTGACCCACAACCAAGCTTCAACAACCATCGCTACGCTTACCGGAGCTACAATGGGCACTTACTCATATGGCGTTTTTCAAAAGAAACAGCAGTTAGTTTGCCTAATATTATGTTTGCGCATTTATAAATATTTCCTCCTCCCATAGTAATAACTATATCTCCTTTTCGGGCATTATTTAATATAAATTCAGCTATCTTATCAAAATCATCGATGCAAATGCAGTTTCGCATTTTTGCAGCCAAATCTTTCGAGTAAATATCATATATATTTGTTTCTCTTACCGGCAAAATCTCTGTTAATATAACCTCATCAGCTATTGAAAGGGCCTTTGCAAAATCATCTAAAAACATAAATGTTCTGGAATATGTATGGGGCTGAAAAATTGCCCAAATTTTATTAAATTTCATATTTTTTGCAGTTACTAAAGTAGATTTTATTTCCGTTGGGTGATGAGCAAAATCGTCTACAATTAAAATTCCGCCGGGATTTCCTAAAATTTCAAACCTCCTATGCGCGCCTTTAAACCCTAAAATGTGGCGTTTTATATCTTCAAATTCAACTCCCAGATTTAAACATACAATTATCCCCGCAACTGCGTTATATATATTATGCTTACCGGGAATATTTAGGCTTATCTTTCCCAATAATTTGCCGTTTAATGTCAGATCAAAAGTTGTGGAACCGTTCTTATCCATCAAAATGTTCTCAGTGACATAATCATTGTTTTCGGAAAACCCAAATGATATTTTATTTTTATCTATGTCATTTAAAATTTCTATAATATTTGAATCATCGCCGTTATATATGATTGTGTCTTTAGTTTGGAAAGCAAATTTTTTAAATGATTTTTTCATATTTTCAAAGGTTTTAAAATAATCTAAATGGTCGGCTTCCAGGTTAAGAATTACGGTGAATTTCGGGTAAAGCTGTAAAAAACTGTCCACATACTCGCACGCTTCGCACACGAATATGTCAGAGCTGCCTTCACAGCTGTTTCCATTCAACTTTTTAAGCGTACCGCCAATTATAGCACTGGGATTTTTATTAGCGTCCAGTAATATATGAGTGATTATAGAAGTAGTTGTAGTTTTTCCGTGAGTTCCGGATACCCCAATGAAATTATCGTACTTTTCTGATATTAATCCTAAGAGTTCACACCTTTCAATAACAGGAATATTTCTGCTTTGAGCTTCGGCAATTTCGGGGTTAGAAGTTTTTATGGCAGCGGAATACACTAAAGCGTCACAATTTTTTATATTTTCCGGTTTATGGTCCAGTGCTACATCTATGCCTAATTCTCTTATTTTACCGAGCGTATCTGATTCATAAATATCTGATCCGGTAACTTTAAATCCTTGAGAATTAATGATTTTAGCAATCGGAAACATCCCCGAACCACCTATACCCACAAAATGGATCGTCTTTCCTTTGCTGCTTAAAATACTTCTTAATTTATCAATACGTTCCAAAAGTTCCCCCCTCCCTTGAACTATTTTTATATGGTAAAAGCCTTTTGAAACAGTAGCATTTTTTGATCTTTCCCCCGCATTCGGCGGAGGGGAAAACGTAAATAACACCACGTTTTTAAATGGCTTTTGTTATAGTAAAAACTTTTTTCAAACGTAACATTTTTGTTCTTTCCACCGCATTCAGCGGGGGGGAAAACGTAAATAACACCACATTTTTAAATGGCTTTTGTTATAGTAAAAACCTTTTTCAAACAGTAACATTTTTGTTCTTTCCCCCCGCATTCAGCGGGGGGGAACGTAAATAACACCACGTTTTTAAATAGTTTTTGCTATAATATAGCTATTGCTTTTGAAAATGATAAACCCGTTTATGTACTCTTTCGGTTATGAGCTTAATCAGTTGATGATATCTTTTCCACTTGTTAGAATGCGAGGTAGAAAGAAGAAGTTAAAATTATTTTGAAACATGGTCTTTTTCCTGCCAACAATGAAAAAAGTTATAAAAAAATTAGACATTTTTCAAAGATATTAGCTATACTTTTTTCTTTTAGGTTTGGCGCTGTGTTTATTACGCATTTTAATATCGGCATCACCCGGAATTTTTCTATTATCCGCTACTACGAATATTATAAGCGCAATACCTGAAAGTATTAATACCCAAGATATCGCTCCTTTTAACATTTTGCCGCTGCCGTCTTTCTGTTTTAAATTTTCTGTTTTTTCACTACGGTTCAAATCAAGATCTTCAAAAGAAATTTCCGGCAGTAAAGCCTGCTGAGTGTTTTCTTTTTCATTTTGTGTTTTTGGAGAATCTGTTTTCTTTTTTGCGGGTTTAACTGCTGCGGTCTCCGCATTTTCCTCCGGTTTCTTGGCGTTTTGATGGTCTGATTCTAAATTACCGGTTTTTTTTGGTGTATCTAAGTGATTTTCATTAGCGTCAATTTTATTGTCATTATTATTATCATTTACAGCGTCCGGTACTTTAAAATCATTACTTTCCGCATCGCCGGTTACATTTCCCGGATTGTTTTCAGAAATACCGGGATTATCATCACGCACGGCATAGCAATTGCGAACGCCGGACAATAGTGCCATCCCAAAACACAAAATCAAGTTGCATATTATTAATTTTAAAAAAAATTTTTTCATACAAATCCCCAAAATAGAACTCAGAGTAAATACACCATACTTATTGTGGTATTATTTACGTTTCTTCCCCCAGCCGACTTGTGGGGGGGAAAGAACAAAAATGTTACTGTTTAAAAAGGTTTTTATTATATGCCCCAAGTTTCGGATTTTAAAGTCCTTATCATCCTCGCTTAGGCGAGGATGACGGAAAAACAAAACTCACAATTTCAAGTTTGTTGTGTGTTAATAACACTATAGATTCCCAATTATTATAATCAATATAAAAAATTAATGCAATAAATAAATGCTCCCTTGAAAAAGCAAATTTTTTCGTGTGTTTTCTCCCCTACATAGGTGGAGTGAGGTGGGGGAGTTATAGCTGTTTCATTTGAAAAGAGTCATGTAAGTAAGTCATTGCTCCGCAGGTAAGCGGGGCATGGTTGCTAAAATTCTGATATACGGTTAAATTACTTTCCCCGCAGGCTCGTGTGGAAAGTAACAGATACAAAGTGATATTTATAATTGAAATTAGTATAAAGAACAATTATTAATTTTACCTTTACAAAAAATCAATTTTGTGATATAATCTATAGTGTATATGTTAAATTGAAATTGCAGATTTTATTTTTGCGCTATCTTTGCTCGTTGCGGGGATACCGAGAATTTTAAAATTCAAAATTTTAAATATAGCTGTTCCGTTTGAAAAGCGTCTGATTTTTATAACTTTCTCCCAGCCGTCGGCTGGGAGAAAGTACACGGATAAATTTATTTTTGAGGGTTGTTTTAAATCGTAACAGCTATAGTATGCCAAAAATTTTTTAAAGTAAAAATAATACCGCGTTTTCAAATGGTTTTTTCTATAAATCAATATAATATTAAAGGAAATGACAATTATGTTAAATAAAGATATTTATCGTTTTTTGGGTCCTACCGCAATGCTAATTTTGGGCATATCGTTTTTTGTTGGAATGCGCTTGCACCGCACTCCAGTACACCACAATACTCCTTGTGATGAGGTGTGCCCAATATGCCATAATGCGAAAAAACTGCTTCAAGGGCATCTGAGTCTGCCATGCCATCATAATTTCTGCCAAGAATGTACCACTGCATGGGAGATCTTTTGCCGCCGAGAGCATAGAACTCCAGAGTGCCCAGTGTGCAATCATCACCTTCCAGTATACCACAATACTCCTTGTGAAGAGATGTGCCCAATATGCTATGAGGAAGGAATGCCTCAAGGGTATGTGGAACTACCATGCCATCATACACATAAGTGCTGCAAAGAATGTATCACTGGATGGGCCAGAAATTGCTACCGAGGGGGTATAACTCCAGGGTGCCCAGTGTGCGGACTGCCATTTTTCTATCGAGAATAATATAGCTGTGACACTTGAAAAATGTCTAATTTTTTACTATAGCTGTTACGATTTAAAACAGCCATCAAAAGTAAATTTATCCGTGTACTTTCTCCCGGCCGACGGCCGGGAGAAAGTTATAAAAATTAGATGCTTTTCAAACGAAACAGCTATAGTATGCCAAAAACATTTTAAAGTAAAAACAATATTATGTTTTCAAATGGTTTTTCTATAAATCCATATAATAATAAAGGGGACGACAATTGTGTTAAATAAAAATACTTATCGTTTTTTGGGTCCTACCGCAATGCTAATTTTTGGTATGTCGTTTTTTGTTGGAATGTATCCGCGCCTAAAACAACTATACTTTCCCGCATACCACAATACTCCTTGTGAAGAGATGTGCACAATATGCTATGAGGAAGGAATGCCTCAAGGGTACCTGGAACTACCGTGCCATCATAAGTTTCACAAAGTGTGTATCGTTGAATGGGTCAGAACTTGCTGCCAACATGGGAGAATTCCAAGGTGCCCAATGTGCAGACATCCATTTTTCTACATCTAGGTGCTGCTCTTTCCGCCGTTGCCGATTTGGGAAAGATCGCAATAATAAATTGACTTTTTTCAATAACAATGGCTATAAAATATCGGTTTGTACACATTACTTCCGCTGCTTTATATTATTTTTAATTAAAAATCTGATATGTGGTAAAATTACTTTCCCCGCTGGCAGGAAAAGTAACAGATACAAACTGATATTTATAATTGAAATTAGTATTAGGCGGGGAGCAAAACCTCAATTACGGGTAGTGGTTCGAATTAATTGATAATATTTTTCATCTCCCCCCGCCATAGGCGGGGGCGAAAGAAGAAATTTCAACTATTTTGAGACACAACCGAAAAATGCATCACTTAAAAAATGGCTTTGCGTCAAAATCTGGTGGCGGTCCGAATTAATTGATAATATTTTTCATCTCCCCCCGCCATAGGCGGGGGTGAAAGAAGAAATTTCAACTATTTTGAGACACAACCCAATTACGGTATGCTTTTAAAATTTTTTGCATAAAAGCCTTGATATGTTATTAATCATGTATTATAATATAATTAATCAATAAAAGGAAAGGGAGGATGATAAGTATGCCACAAAAAGGAACACCACCAATTATTGCAGGTATTCAGACGGCATGTATGGTTGCTGTTAGCATCGCGTGTGCGCTTTTTTTGAGGGAAGGCGCAAAGTTTTGCAATACAGCTAATAATACAATGCAACAATTTAAGGGTATACTGGCAAGGGCAGAAGAACCGCTGGTTAATATTGCACGCAATACAGCCGGGGCAACGCAACACGTTAATGCTATACTGGCAAGGGCAGAAGATCCGTTGGTTAATGTTGCAAGCAATATAGCCGGGGCAACGCAACACGTTAATGCTATACTGGCAAGGGCAGAAGATCCGTTGGTTAATATTGCAAGCAATACAGCTGGGGCAACGCAACACGTTAAGGATATATTGGCAGAGACAAAAGATTCGGTGGTTAATATTGCAAGCAATACAGCAAGAGGGGCATATAATGTAGCTGACATCGCAGAAAATGTTAATGCAATAACTGGCTCAATTGCTACTGAGGTTGAAAGTGTAGGTGCTAATCGTGTGTTGCGGGGCTTGGTAGGCGTGAATATGAGTATGTTGAGTATGTTGAATAGACATTAAGCAAAATTTTTCCGAATAAATAAACCGTGATGGAATACACCCATCGCGGTTTATTTTAGTGTATAATTTATTGGTATGCTGATCATGGTTAAAGTTGCCGGTGGTGGTCCAAATTAATTGATATATCTCCCCCACGCCATAGGCGGTGGGGAAAGAAGGAATTTCAACCCAAAATCGACGATGGCGTATAAAGATACTCCCGGGGTATAGCTGTTTCGTTTGAAAAGCGTCTGATTTTTATAACTTTCTCCCCGCCGTCAGCCGGGAGAAAGTGCACGGATAAATTTACTTTTGAGGACTGTTTTAAATCGTAACAGCTATATTTTGATGCAAAGCCATTTTTTAAGTGATGCGTTTTTGGTAGTGGGTCAAATTAATTGATAATATCTTTCACCCCCGCCATAGGCGGTGGAGAAAGAAGGGATTTCAACTATTTTATGGCGCGACCGCGTTTTTTGATAGTTTGCGCTCTGTGAGGTTTACGGACAGGTCTAATATATACAAATTCGTTTGTTGAATAGAGGTACAGTACATGATAATATTAGGTATAGACCCCGGGTATGCGATTATAGGATATGGAATTATTGAATACGAAAACAGCATGTATATATATAATAAACACGGAGCGATTATCACTGACGCTAAAGATGATTTTGCCTCAAGGCTCGAAATAATATTTAACCAAGTGTCTGATTTAATAAACGAATTTAATCCTTCCGAGGTGGCAATAGAAAAACTGTATTTTCAAAGCAATCATAAAACGGCAATAGATGTTGCGCAAGCAAGAGGAGTAATATTATTAGCGGCCAGAAAATATAAAATACCTATATATGAATATACTCCATTGGAAGTTAAGATATCCATCACAGGTTATGGTAAAGCGCAAAAACATCAAATTATGGAAATGACTAAAAAATTGCTTTTATTAAAAGACACCCCCAAACCTGACGACGCAGCCGACGCGTTAGCTATAGCTATATGTCATTCAAACTGCTTTGGCAAAAAGATAAATAAGCTTTTAATGAAAAGGAGATAATAAATTGATATATAGTCTGAGGGGAGTACTTATTTTTTCAGAAGATAATTATATTGTGGTAGAATGCTCGGGTGTTGGATATAAGTGCCTAACGAGCAGTGAAACTCAAAGAAAAGTTCAAAGCCAATTCGGAAATGAAGTTAAGATATTTACATATATGAGCGTGAGGGAGAATGCTGTAGATTTATTTGGCTTTTCAGATATTGAGGAATTAAACAGTTTTAAAATGCTTATTTCAGTATCGGGAGTCGGGCCTAAGGCGGGGCTTGCCATACTTTCTGAATTTAGTACATCTCAGATTGCGATTTTTATTTCGTCAAATGATAGCAGCAGCATCACAAAAGTACCCGGCATAGGCAAAAAAACCGCTCAGAGGCTGATTCTGGAGCTTAGGGATAAATTTAAAACGCTCAAATCGGATAACAAAAACAACGATGTTGGTGCAGCGTCTGCGGCGAAAAACGTTTTAGAAGCTTCTAAAGCGTTGGGAGTATTAGGATACAGTCAGAACATAACATTGCCTGTACTGTCAGAATTAGACGCATCTTTACCGGTGGAACAGTTAATAAGAGCAGCTCTTCATACTATTTCTAAATTATAGCTGCTGCACTTGAAAAAAGTAAATTTGTTCGTACGGTTTCTCCCCGCAGGTTCGCGGGGGAGAGAGTATAGCAAAAATCATTTAGAAATGTGGTATTATTTACGTTTCTTTCCCCCGCCAACTCGCTGGGGAAAGAGCAAAAATATAACTGTTTAGTTGATAATATTTTTTCCCCACGCCACGGTCTGGGGGAAAAAGAAGGGATTTTAACTATTTTGAGACACGACCAAAAAATTAGGCATTTTTTAAGGGCGTTAGCGATAAATAAGGGGGAATTGATATTTGAGTAATGATTTGGAAAATAGACTTCTAGACCCTCAAGAAACCGTGTATGATAGCGTGGAAGCAGATAATCCCTTAAGGCCGTTGTGCCTAAATGAATATATAGGCCAAAATAAAGTAAAGGATAACTTATCCGTTTTTATTAAGGCGGCTAAAATAAGAAGAGAAGCACTGGATCATGTTTTATTGTACGGCCCCCCAGGGCTTGGCAAAACAACTTTATCCGTAATAATATCAAAGGAATTAGGAGTAAATATAAAGATAACATCGGGGCCCGCTATAGAAAGGCCCGGCGATTTAGCGGCTATACTTACAAGCCTTAAAAGAGGTGACGTACTTTTTATAGACGAAATTCACAGATTATCTCGAAGTGTGGAAGAGATACTTTATCCGGCAATGGAAGATTTTTCAATAGATATTGTAACCGGAAAAGGGCAAATGGCAACATCCTATCATTTACCACTCGAAAAATTCACTTTGGTAGGAGCAACCACCAGGGCAGGGCAACTAACAGCTCCGCTCCGAGACAGATTTGGAGTAGTACTCAGGTTAGAGCTTTATTCTCCGGAAGAGCTTTCCATAATAGTCAAAAGAAGCGCCGGAATACTTGGCATACTCATCGATGAAGAAGGGGCGTTGGAAATTTCTTCAAGGTCAAGAGGTACGCCCAGAATAGCAAATAGAATGCTGAAAAGAGTAAGAGATTTCGCGCAAATAATAAATGATGGCAGAATTACATTTGAAATTGCCAAAAACGCCTTAAATAAACTGGAAGTTGATGAATTAGGGTTAGACTCTAACGACAGAAAACTTCTGGAAACACTTATAAGATCTTACAGCGGCGGGCCTGTGGGGCTTGAAACCATAGCATCATCAATAGGGGAAGAAGCAATAACGGTCGAGGATGTTTATGAACCTTATCTTATACAGATAGGCTTTTTAAGCAGAACTTCAAGGGGAAGGTGCGTAACTAAAGCTGCGTATACGCATTTGGGCATTTCAGCCCCTAATAATAATACGGAAGATCAGATGAAATTTTAATTTATAGTGATTTAACTTAAAAAGTATAAACTCTTGTAACTCTTTTTTCGCCGATGGGGGTGGAAAGAATACGCAAATATAGCTGCTAAACTTTAAAAAAATAAATTTGTTCGTAGGGTCTCTCACCGCAGGTTCGCGGGGAGAAAGCAGTAAAAATCAGACATTTTTCAAGGGCGTTAGTTGCAGGTATGCTTTTTTCAAGTGAAACAGCTATACATTAGACCTGTCCGTAAACTTTATAGATTGCAATCAAAATCGGGTGATGGGCCAAATTAATTGATAATATCTTTCACCCCCCGCCATAGGCGGGGGGTGAAAGAAGGAATTTCAACTATAGCGGTTTCGTTTGAAAAGCATCTGATTTTTATAACTTTTCCCGGCCATCGGCCGGGAAAAAGTACACGGACAAATTTACTTTTGAGGACTGTTTTAAATCGTAACAGCTATATTTTGAGACATGACCGAATTTTGATGCAAAGCCATTTTTTAAGTGATGCATTTTTTTGATAGTTTGCGCTCTGTGAAGTTTACGGACAGGTCTACTATTTTTTAAGGAGTATTAGTATATATGGGGAGAATTTTTGGTACAGACGGCATGCGAGGAATAGCCAATAAAGATTTAACTTGTGAGTTGGCTATGAATATAGGAAGGGCGGCAGCGGCGGCACTAACGAGTAATAAACACAAAAGGCCGAAAATATTAATTGGGAAAGATACAAGATTATCTTCCAATATGCTCGAAGGGGCTCTTCAGGCGGGGATATGTTCCGTTGGGGCAAACGCCGCGCTATTGGGTGTTGTTCCAACTCCAGCGGTTGCGTATTTAGTTAAGAAATATAAAGCGGATGCGGGTATTATGATTTCAGCGTCGCACAATTCTTATGAATTTAACGGAATAAAAATATTTGACCGCAATGGGTATAAATTGCCTGACAAAATTGAAAATCGGATTGAAGAATTGTTAGAAATAGGATTTGAAAGTGACAAAAATCCCATTGGCGACAAGTTGGGCAATGTCAGCACAGAAAATAACGCCGCAGAGGACTATATTTTACATTTAAAAAACGCGGTTAATAACAATTTTTGCGGAATAAAAGTAGCTGTTGACTGTTCAAACGGCTGCGCGTGTACTACGGCAAGAAGATTATTTACAGGTCTTAAAGCGGATTGCCGCATTATTTTTGATAGCCCTGACGGTATAAATATAAATGATAATTGTGGGTCAACTCATTTAGAAAGATTGTCTGAATATGTAAAAAATAATGATATGGATTTAGGAATAGCTTTTGATGGGGATGCGGATAGATGTTTAGCCGTAGATGAAAACGGAGAAACAGTCAATGGGGACACTATTATGGCCATTTGCGCTATGTATATGAAGGAAAACAATCTTTTGAGCAAAAATACAGTCGTCGGCACAACAATGACTAATATGGGATTTACTGATTTTTGTGAGAAAGAAGGCATTAAATTTTCGTCTACCGAAGTTGGCGATAGATATGTTCTGGAAGAAATGCTCAGTAAAGGATATAATTTAGGCGGAGAACAGTCCGGTCATATGATACTTTTAGATTATTCTACAACCGGAGACGGGCAATTAACTGCTTTATGGCTTTTAAATATATTACATCAAAAAAAAATGAAATTATCCGAAATTAGTAAGATAGTAACTAAATATCCTCAATCTATTTTAAATTTAGAAGTTTCGCAAAAGCAAAAAACAGAGTTTAACTGCAATGAAAATGTAAACAAAATAATTTTCGATTCCGAAGAAAAGCTCGGGGATAAAGGCAGAGTAGTAATAAGAGAGTCCGGGACGGAACCGCTGATAAGAATAATGGTTGAATGTATTGATAATATTTTACTCGAAGAAGTAATAAGCGATATTTGTATAAAACTCAATGAATTGCTGAAAAAATTAAAATAGTTATTGGAGAAGTCAAATTTATGAGATTTGCAGCGTGGCAGGACTATGAGCTTTTAGATACGTCAGAAGGCAACAGGCTTGAAAGATGGGCAAATAAAATTTTAATAAGACCTGACCCGCAAATAATATGGAAATCAAATGCTATGAAAGAAGTTTGGAATAAACCCGACGGAATATATCACAGGTCTGGCAGTGGCGGAGGAAATTGGCAGATTACGACTCATGTAAAAGATAAATGGAAAATATCTTATAAAGATCTGAATTTTTATATTAGAACTATGGGTTTTAAACACACGGGAGTGTTCCCCGAACAAGCCGTAAATTGGGATTTAATCAGGAATTTGATTTCTAAATCCGATAAACGCTTAAATATACTGAATTTATTTGCTTATACAGGCGGCGCTACTTTAGCGTGCGCTAAGACCGAAGCGAAAGTTTGCCATGTGGACTCTTCAAAAGGCATGGTTTTATGGGCTAAAGAAAACGCGAGCATTTCGGGAATTTCTGATGACGCGGTAAGGTGGATTGTGGATGATTGTGTAAAATTTGTGTCAAAGGAAATCAGACGCGGCAAAAAATATGACGCTATCATTATGGATCCCCCGTCTTACGGAAGAGGAAACAGCGGAGAAGTATGGAAGATAGAGAAAGATTTATATTTGCTTTTAAACCACTGTGCGCAGATATTATCAGAAAACCCCAAATTTTTTATTTTAAATTCCTATACTACAGGTCTATCGCCATATACCATGCATTATATGCTTTCTAAAGTTTTAAAAGAAAAATGGGGCGGAAAGGTAAGCTGCTCTGAAATAGGGCTGCCTGTAAAATCTACGGGTTTAATTTTACCTTCGGGCTCAACCGCTGTATGGGAGAATATTTAAAATGGAAAATTTTATTTTGTTTAATAACGTAAGTTTTTCATCCATAAATGAATATGACGATACTAAAACAGAAATTTTAAAAGACATAAATTTGAGTGTTGGGCATGGAGAATTTATTTCCGTAGTCGGGAAAAACGGTTGCGGAAAATCTACTCTTTCCAAGCATTTTAACGCGGTTTTAGTTCCTACCGGCGGTGACATATTAATTGACGGAATAAATACTAAATGTGAAGAAAAAATTTTTGAAATAAGGCAAAAAATCGGATTGGTACTTCAAAATCCGGACAATCAAATAATTTCCGGTGTAGTAGAAGATGATGTGGCGTTCGGGCTTGAAAATCTTGGAATAAATAGGTATACAATGAGGGAAAACGTGGATAAAGCACTAAAAAGCGTCGGAATGTATGAATATAAAAATAGTCCGACATACACTTTGTCCGGCGGGCAAAAACAAAGAGTAGCTATAGCGGGAGTACTTGCTATGAATCCTGAGTGTATAGTTTTAGATGAACCCACTTCAATGCTGGACCCAAGCGGCAGAAAAGAAGTGCTGGATACTATAGTAAATCTTAATAAAAAATTTGGTACGACTATAGTGCTAATAACGCATGATATGGAAGAACTGTCTTTATCCGGCAGAGTACTTATAATGGACGAGGGAAGCATAGTATCAGAAAAAACTCCTGAAGAATTGTTTTGTAATAGCCATCTATTGAATCGCTATGGACTGTTGCCTCCTTCTTCAATAAAGCTGCTTTATAATCTTGAAAATGAAGGATATAAAGTAAAATTGAAATCTCCTGACACTGAGATATGCACAAAAGAAATTTTGTCCCTTTTGGAGGAAGTTAAATGTCGGCGTTAGATATTAAAAATCTTTCCTATATTTATAATCAGGGAACAGATTTAGAAAAAATAGCTGTTAATAATGTAAATTTGTCTATAAATGATGGTGAAATAATAGGAATAATAGGCCATACAGGGTCCGGAAAATCAACCTTTGCCCAGATGCTCAGCGGTACTGTGAAACCTACAGCCGGTAAAATATTTTTATATGGGAAAGATATTTGGAAAGACTATAAAAACAGAAAAGAAGTTTACTTTAAAGTGGGGCTGGTTTTTCAATATCCCGAAAAACAATTATTTGCCCAGACTGTTTATGAAGATATTGCATTCGGCCCTAAAAATCAAGGTTTTAGCGAAGGGGAAACAGAAGAAAAGGTATTTGAAGCTTTAGATTTTGTAAATATAGATAAAAAGCTTTTAAACCGATCACCATTTGAACTTTCAGGCGGGGAAAAAAGAAGAGTAGCCATTGCGGGTATATTTGCCATGAACCCCGGCGTATTAATTTTGGATGAACCCACTTCAGGTCTTGACCCTATATCGCGGGAAAAAATAATAAATAATATACTGAGTTACCATAGCAAGAAAAGGGGAGCTGTTATATTTATTTCTCACTTTATGGAAGAAACGGCGCGAATTTCTGATAGAGTTGCAATTATGGATAGGGGAAAAATCAAAATGGTTGATACTCCCGAAAACGTATTTTATGATTATAAAAGTTTAAAGAGCATAAATTTAGATGCGCCTCAAATTACGAAGATAGTTTCTAATATTCACAGTAAAGGCTATAATATAAATAAAAAAATTGTTACCGTGGAAAAGGGTACTCAAGAAATACTCAGACTATTAAGGGAATAAAGGCGTTATAGCAAAAACCATTTTTGTTTATTAAAAAATAATTTAATATAAAAATATATTGACATCTTATTAGCATAATACTATTATGACATGGTAATCGATTATAATTAAATTAAGGGAGAAAGAATATGAAAAAGAATTTATTAAAAATTTTTATCAGCTGTATTTGTTGCATGACAATGTTATGTTATTTACCGGCTAATAACGTATCGGCAGACCCGGTAGACCAGTATGTCCAGGAAGTGAAGGACATGTTTGGCGACAACTATACACCCGAACAGCTGATAATATATACAGCTCGGAGAGATGCAGGACGTACCCCTATCAATGCATACGGGTATACAGTGGTGCGAACAGATAGTTCAATACGTGGTGTTTCTGAAGAAGAGGCAAGCGAATTTGCAAAAATATTTGAAGAAAAAGTCGTTGTAGAAAAATTTAGACCTATGAGGGCATTCATTTATGCGGTGAGTATGATAGTGGATAAGCTTACTGCTGAAATGTCAACGATGTTTTCAGGCTTTTATGAAGATGGGATACAAGCAGGAAAAACCCATGAAGATGCAGTAGCATTTGCACAAATACAGATGCGTGAGAACCCCTCGAGAGACGAGGAGTATGTCCAGGAAGTGAAGGACATGTTTGGCGACAACTATACGCCCGAACAGCTGAGAATATATGTATCTAAGAGACGAGAAGGATGTAGCTCTGTTTATGCAGGCGGGTATACATCGGCACAATCAAATCCAGCACGTAGATTTGATTCTGAAGGAAAGGCAAACGAATTTGCAGGACTGTTTGAAGAAAAAGTCAATGGAGGAGATGACCCTACGTTGGCACTCATTTATGCGATATGTGTAGTGAAGTGTGATCGTACTCCTGAAAATTCAGAGATATTTGTGCGCCAATATGAGCTTATGGTAGGGGCAGGACATAGCCCTGAGATAGCGACAGCCTCTGCACACATAGCAATAGGTGAGGATCCAGGTGAATCTTGGCGCTTAATCCTGGGGCCCAACGTTGAAGAGCATGTTGGACATCAATACGAACCTACAGCACTTCCAATAGATTAATAATTACATAAGTAAACCATTGCTCCCGCCCGGTGGGCGGGGGCAATAATTGCTTTAGACTTTTTAAGTTAAATCACTATTAAAGCGGGTAATATTATATATGATTGAAAATGTATGTTTAGGGCAATATATTCCCGGCAGTTCAATACTGCACAGATTAGACCCAAGGATAAAGATATTATCATTTGTTATTTTTATGATAATATCTTTTATGTCAGGGAATATATTTTCCATGTCAATTTTAATTTTAAGTGTCGCGGTTATAATTTTACTTTCGGGGGTACCTCTAAAAGTATATTTTCAAAGCACCAAATATATTTTGTTTCTTATATTTTTATCTTGCGTATTTAACGTTTTTTATGATTATGGAGAAGCTGTTTTTAAGTTTTGGGTTTTGACAGTTACTTTAGAAAGTATAAAAAACAGTGTGATTATTATTTTAAGGGTAACAAGTTTAATGTTTGTAAGCAGCTCTGTAATGTTTACGACTTCTCATAGCAATATATCTTTTGCCATAGAAACTTTCATGAAGCCTCTTAGCATATTTAAAATCAACGCACAAGACATTGCCACCATGATTACTATATCATTAAAATTCGTTCCTATAATTTTTGAAGAAACTAACAAAATAATAAATGCTCAACGCTCAAGGGGAGCTGATTTAGATAATAAAAATATTATAAAAAAAGTAAAATCTTATATTCCCATAATATTTCCGCTGTTTTTTTTATCGTTTAAAAGAGCTTCTGATTTAGCCGTTGCCATGGAGAGCCGCTGTTATAACAATATTATCAAAAGAACCAGTATCAGAGAATTTAAAATAAGCATTCTTGATATTTCATGTTTAATATATATAATTGTTATATTAATAGGGGTGGTATATTGCGAGTACCTGATGATATAGGCAGTCAGAGGAATATATTAATGGTTATAAGTTACGATGGCAAAAGGTATCATGGTTGGCAAATACAAAAAAACGCCGTTACAGTGCAGGAAATTTACCAAAAAGCGCTGAAAAAAGTTTTGGGATATTTACCCGATATAAAGGGTTGCAGCAGAACAGACAGCGGAGCGCACGCTAATATATATTGTGTAAATTTCAATTCGCAAAGTCTTATACCTTGTGACAAATTTGTTATAGCTGTAAATAAATATTTACCTAAAGATATAGCGGCATTAAAATGCATTGATGTAGGCACGAATTTTCATGCCAGATATTCATGTACCGGCAAAGAGTACATATATAAAATATGGAATCATCAGATTAGAAATCCGTTTTTGGATGGATATGCCATGCATTATTGGTACCCTGCGGATGAATATAAGCTGAATGTAATGGCCCAAGATTACGTAGGCAAAAAAGATTTCACTTCATTTTGTACGCTTGATAAAAGGGAAACAGGAGATATGACAAGAACTATTGAATATTTTAAAGTCAGCAGAGAAAAAAATTTGTTAATTTTCAAAATAAAAGCCGATGGTTTCTTATATAATATGGTTAGGATAATGGTTGGGACGCTCATTAGAAATATCAGGGGGAAAGATTGCGGTATAAATACCATTTTATCTTTAAAAAACCGCAAATATGCCGGCCCTACCTCTCCGGCTTGCGGTTTATATCTTAACAGAGTTTTTTATGAAGGACTAATTTTATGAAAAAACGCCGCATAAAAAAAATTTCTTTTGTACTGATTATTGGTATTTTGGCAATAATGTGGATCAGCCTAAATCATTTTCACCCTGAAAACGTTGTTAATTGGCTGGAGGATAGGGTGCGCTTTATTGGGGCAGGGAGCGGGTTCCCATATGATATAAGTAATCATAGAATAAACAACAATAATTTTACTTTATATGATGGTAATGTTTTATTTTTAAGTGACAATTCATTTGTGGCGCTCAACGGGTCAGCCAAACAAATATGTATTAAAAATCATAATTTTAGTAATCCCGCGTTTAGATGCAATGAAGGAAGATATATAATATACGATATGGGAGGAAATGATTATAGAATAGACACATTATCTAAGACTTTACATACGTCTTCGTGTGAAAATAAAATAGTTTGCTGCGATATATCTAAAACCGGAATGTACGGAATACTTTCAGAATCTAAAGATTTTTTAAATGAAATGACGATATATGACAAAGCAAACAAAGAAAAATATAAGTACTATTTTGCAAATATGTGTGTATCCGGTATAGCTGTTTCTAATAATTCAAAAACCGTATCAACCTGCGGATTCGGCACAAAAGACGGGGCACTTACTTCATTTGTATACGTACACGATCTGAAATCGGAAGAGCCGAAATATCAGTTCGAATTTAACGATAACATGTTATTTTTTATTGGGTATTTTTCCAATGGCAATATTGCGGCGGTTGGGGATAAGGGGTTAAGTATATTAAATCCCAAGGCGGGTACCAGAAAAGATATAGAATACAATAAAAAAACACTTTCTTGTTTTGATTTTGATAAAAATCAAGGCATAGTTTACAATATCCTCCCTACAAACAGCGGCCAAAACGGCGAAATAATATTAATAGGAATAGATGGGAGTATATCTTCAAAGATTCCTACCGAGACTAAATTTCAAAGTATTTCGCATAAAGAAAATAAAGTTGCCGCCTTGTCAGAAAATAAGATTTACATGTATAATATATCGGGTAATTTAGAGAAAATTTTTGATACATCAAGTATACCTAAATCGATAAAGCTTTCATCGCCGAGTAAAGCGTACGTTATGCAGGAAAATAAAATTTACAGCGTAAATTTAAAATAGACCCGTCCGTAAACTTTACAGATTGCAATCAAAATCGGGTAGTGGTCCAAATTAATTGATAATAATATCTCCACCCCCGCCTATGGCGGGGGGGAAGAAGGGATTTCAACTTATTTTGACCTACAAACCAAAATCGACGACGGCGTATAAAGCTGCTGCTCCCGTGAGATTTTGGGTAGTGGTTCGAATTAATTGATAATAATCTTTTCACCCCCGCCTATGGCGGGGGAAAAAAGGGATTTCAACTTATTTTGACCCACAACCGAATTTTGATGCAAAGCCATTTTTTAAGTGATGCATTTTTTCGATAGTTTGCGCTCTGTAGGGTTTACGGACGGGTTTAATAAACTTTCGCAAGCCAAGCGAGACTATCCCGTATTTTGTGCAAACACTAAAAAGTAATATAGCAAAAATCATTTAAAAACATGGTATTATTTATGTTTTCTCCCCGCCGTCTGGCGGGTTGCGCTCCAAATTAATTGATAATATCTTTCCCCCCCGCCGTAGGCGGGGGGGAAGAAAGAATTTCAACTATTTTGAAACATGACCTTCTGGCGGGGAAAAAATATTATTAACTAATTTGGCCCACAACCCAAAAAACAATAACAGTAAGGAGAAATTAATGTGAGTAAAGAAATATTTGAAGCACTCTATAAACTGGAAAAGGAAAAAGGAATATCCGCAGACTATATGTCTGAAAAAATAAAAAAGGCAATAATTACGGCATGTAAAAACAGCTTCGACGGAAACGATGAAGTAATAATAGATGTGGATGAAAAAACATCTAGTTTTAACGTAAAACTCATAAAAACAGTTTGCCAGGAAGTAAAAAACAAAGGGAAAGAAATATCGCTGGAAGAAGCACAAACAATAGATCCAAATATCGCCGTTGGGGAACAGATAGCAGTAAAACTTGAAACTAAAAACTTTGGGCGAATAGCGGCGCAAACAGCCAGAAATATAATATCTCAAGGGATCAGAGACAGTGAAAAAAATCTGATAGCCCAAGAATTTCAAAATAAAAAATATGAAATCGTAAGCGCGCTGATAGAAAAAATAGACGAAAAAAACGGGACTTTAACTCTTAGAATCGGCAAAGCCGAATCGCTGCTTCCCAAACCGGAGCAAATCGGAAATGAAATGCCCAAGGAAGGAAATCACATTAAAGTATACGTATTTGACGTAAAGGAAACCGAAAAAGGGCCTAAAATTATGGTGTCTCGCACACATGCTGATTTTGTAAGAAAACTTTTTGAAAATGAAGTGCCCGAGATAAATTCTAAAGTAGTAAGCATAAAGGCAATAGCGAGGGAAGCGGGATCCAGAACTAAACTTGCGGTTTGCAGTAATGATGAAAACGTTGACGCTATAGGGGCGTGCATAGGAAGCTATGGGACAAGAATTAACGCAATAATAGAGGAACTTGGCGGAGAAAAAATAGATGTAATCGAATATAATCAGGATCCGGAAAAATTTATATCTTCCGCATTAGCACCGGCGGAAATCACAAAAGTCAGCATACCGGACCCGGAAGCAAAAATGTGTACAGTCATAGCCCCGGATCATCAAATTTCCTTAGCAATAGGTAATCGAGGCCAAAACGTAAGACTAGTCGCAAAACTTACAGGATATAAAATAGACATTAAACCTGAAAGTGGGGTCCTATAGTAAAAGCCTTTTAAAACAGCGACGTTTTTGTTTTTGCCCCCGCCGAATGCGGGGGCAAAAGCGTAAATAATACCACGCTTCTATGGTTTTTGCTATAATAAAAATTAAACCACTTTCATTTTGTGCTATTTTTGAATTTAATCTGATTTTGGGGTCAAATTCCCCGCCCTCATAGACCGCGTATTCGGTCATGCCTTAAAATAATTGAAATCCCTTTCTTTATCCCCCTCATCGTGGGCGGGGGGAGATATTATCAACTGATTTGGACCACCACCCGCGTATTCATTGATTTTTGCGAGTGTGCTTCCGAAAAAAACTTGCGAGCCCGCCGTAATATCCCGCATGCTCTGCATCGGGGGTAGATGGGCGGGAGCAAAAATTTTACTAAAAAATTTCTCCCCCCCGCCGTGGGTAAGAAAGAAAAACGTCCAGTTTTTCACAACTTTTCAGCCGACGGCGGGGAAAAACACGCCAGCAAGTTTACTTTTTCAGGAGTAACGGGTATAATAATGTTTTAAAAAACACAAAAAATAACTTATTGAGGTTAGCCGTTTTAAAACTATAGTAAAAACTTTTTAAAACCGTGACATTTTTGCTTTTTTCACGCCGTGGGCGGGGAAAAAGAAACGTAAATAATACCGCGTTTTTAAATGATTTTTGCTATAATATAGTATAGTTGTTTCACTTGTGCATTCTTTCCCCACGGGTTTACGGAGAAAGAATTACAAAAGTTTATACTTTTTAAGTTAAATCACTATAAACAAGAATTTGATTTTGGAGATTATAAAAATGCCCGGATATAAAAAAAATCATACTGTCGAGGATATAAAAAGAGAAATAGCGATAATTTTAAGAGAACTTAAAGACCCGCGTATAAGTGGAAATATGATTGGCATTGTAAAGTCAGATATTTCAAAAAACGCATCTTATGCTAAAATATATATCAGCAGTTTAAGCGGACTTGAAAAAGCAAAAGAAGCAGCCAAAGTTTTAAAAAATGCGCAAGGATATATAAGAAAAGAAATAGGAAACAGAATTAATTTAAGGTATGTCCCGGCAATTTCTTTTTATGCCACTGATTCCATAGAATACAGCGTAAATATATCTAAAACATTAGATAATCTAAAAAGAGGTGAAGATAATGAAAACATTACTTGAAATAGCGGATATATTAAAAAGTAAAAACTGTATATATATACTGACGCACCAGTACCCGGACGGCGATACTTTAGGGTCGGCATACGCACTTTGCAGAGCTTTGCAGCTTATAGAGAAAAAGTGCAAAGTTTTATGTCACGACCCAATTCCCAGTAAATTTTGCTTTATGAACGAATACGTCAAGCAAGAAGATTTTGACCCGGAATATATAATTTCAACGGATGTAGCGGATATAAAGCTACTCGGAGAAAAACTTTTAATATATTCTGATAAAATAAACATGTGCATAGACCATCATATGTCCAACAACAGCTATGCAGACATTACTTTTGTGGATGCCATGTCGGCCGCCACGGCGGAAATAATATACGAAATTATACAAAATATGGGAATGCCAATAGACGAGGAAACAGCTTCATGCTTATATGTAGGTATCTCAACCGACACAGGCTGCTTTAAATATTCAAACACAACAGCTAAAACACATAAAATAGCTTACGAATTAATAAATAAAAATATAAACTTGGCAAAAATAAACTCAGAATTATTTGAAAAAAAATCTAAAGAAGCGCTATCGGTAGAATATATGGTATATAACACTTTAGAATACTTTTTCAGGGGGAAATGTGCTGTAATAAAACTGATGCAAAGCATGCTGAATTCTGCCGGAATAAGTGATAACGAACTTGAAGGTATAGCTTCAATACCGCGTCAGATTGACGGAGTAAAAATCGGAATAACAATCAGAGAAAAAAAATCAAATTTATTTAAAATATCAGTAAGAACAACGGAAGATATAAACGCCATAGAGATATGTAAAATTTTCGGTGGGGGCGGGCACCCAAGAACCGGAGGATGCAATATAGAAGGGGAATTTGAAGAAGTTAAAGAAAAACTTCTTAAAACTGTAAAAAATAAATGCGGTTGGTAAAATGGGCAAAGTTATGGCAAAAATTATTTAAAAATATGGTATTATTTGCGTTCCCCCCCCGCCTTCGGCGGGGGGGAAGGGATTTCAATTGTTTTGAGGCATAACCTCTTTTAAGTGAAACAACTATATTGCGGGTTGTGGGTCAAATTAATTGATAATATCTTTTCCCCCCGCCAAAGGCGAGGGGAAAAGAAGGGATTTCAACTATTTTGGGACATAGTTAAGCACTGCTTTCTGGTGCTCTATAATGTTATCACTTGATTTATTATTCAGAGAGTTTACCAATGCGGCGGCTCCTCGGCGCAGTTCCACGTATCCCCCATCTAAGAGAACTTTGGAATGTGCGAATTTTTTGTAGTCGTTTACCAGTTTTTTGCAAGCTGCCACACTCTCTGGGTCAGATGTCCCTTTGTCTTTTATTATTCGAGAAAGCTTCCGCGCTTCTAAATGCAACCCCTTTGCAGCTGACGCTAATGGCACCAAACCTCCCGGGCCATTTCCAAGCAGCACAAGTCTCGCTTTATCTGGTGGTAAAGAAGGCAGTGATAACTTCAACGTTGATAAGATATAGATATAATAGTACGCTTTTTCTGCTAAATTTTTTTTGCCGATTTTTTGCCAACTGTTGCAGTAATTATTGAGAGCGGCAACTGCATCACCAACTGCCCCCCCTCCTGTAACAGCTGTAACCACATTCGGTGCCCTGAATATTATTTTGGTACAGTCCATGGGGATATTGGCTTTCTCTAATTTTTCTTCTCTCTCCTCGGCGTGTTTTTTATCGAATTCTTCAACCCAGATTTTGTACTCATTATTTATGCTAGTGTTTACTGTTGGGTACTTTTTTTTGGATAATTTGTTTTTATTTGCTAATTTAACGTGAGTTCGACGGAAAAACTGCGCTGTTAAGCAGCTAACAAGCAATAAGGGCACCTGAAAAAACGTTTCTATCAATATTTAAAGAAGGCTTCTTCGGAATGTAGCAATATGCAA
>JAISWM010000051.1 GCA_031270785.1 Oscillospiraceae bacterium | reverse complement strand
TTCGGGTGTTCCGCGTGCGGGGTATTTCGCGCGCGGGTGTTATAGGGTTGAAACTTCTACCGCCTGACACTAAACTTAATTCATCATCTTTTATTGCGTTGCATTGCCCTTTTTGCCGTTGCTCCATTTCCCCGCCTGACACAAAACCTACTTTATCATCTTTCATAATGTTGCACCACCTTTCAATTGTATGCTTGGGTGCGTTAGCAACCATTCTCTTACCATCTTTTCACGTTCGGGTGTTCCGCGTGCGGGGTATTTCGCGCGCGGGTGTTATAGGGTTGAAACTTCTACCGCCTGACACTAAACTTAATTCATCATCTTTCATTGCGTTGCATTGCCCCTTTTGCTGTTGCTCCATTCCCCCGCCCGACACTAAACCTACTTTATCATCTTTCATAATGTTACACCACCTTTCAATGTATATAATACCACAAAATATATATTTTTAAAGGCCTTTTTTGTTAATTGATGCTAAAATTTTTGCGAAATATATAACTATTTCGTTGTTAATAAATTGTTTTTGTCTATTTCCTTATAAGAAATGATTTTAAATAACATCTACAGTAAAAATCGGGTCGCGCCATAAAATATAGCCGTTACGCTTTAAAAAAGTCCCAATTTCAGGAGTCTTTTTTCGGCTAAGCTCGCAGAGAAAAGCTTGCCTGTGCCTCTTTTTCAAGAACAATAGCTATACATAATTTCTATAGTCTATTGTAAAACGGAACAGCTATAATTTGGCCCGCAACCCAAAAAACATTTAGAAACGTGGTATTATTTTACTGTTTCTTCCCCCCACCGAATGCGGGGGAAAAACAAAAACGTCACTGTTTCAAAAGGCTTTTATAGCTATTTCACTTGAAAAAAGAATACTCATTCGTGTACTCTTTCCCCGCCGTCGGCGGGGAAAGAATCACAAGAGTTTAAACTTTTTAAGTTAACCCACTATACTATATGGCCTTTTTTGCAGGACCGCGTGGGAAAAGGCTGTGTTGCAAAATAATTTAAACTTCTTCTTTTTCCTCTCCGCGTTCTAGCTGTGGGAAAAGAAGGGATTTTAGCTGTTTTGAGACACGACAAAAATTTTATTCATAATATAAAAAAACAGATAAATGCAAGTGTGTTTTTGCTAAATTTAAAATAGTTTGAGAGGATATTTGAAATGTTTGTGGATATTGTTAATATAAATGTAAAAGCGGGAAATGGCGGTAATGGCTGCGTTTCCTTTCATCGGGATAAATACACCGCTTACGGCGGCCCTGACGGCGGTAACGGGGGAAAAGGCGGGAATATAATTTTTAAAGGAGACCATAATTTATCTACTTTAGCTGATTTTAGATATAAAAAGAAATTTGCGGCGCAAAATGGTAAAAACGGTGAAGCAGGCAAAAAAACAGGTAAAAGCGGCGATGATTTATTAATTAAAGTCCCTGTCGGTACTTTAGTTAAGCATGAAAACACCGGCAAGATAATGTTTGACATCTCAAATACCGATGAATATATTATAGCTGAAGGCGGGCGTGGTGGACTCGGAAATATGAATTTTGCTAATTCAGTGCGGCAATCTCCCAGGTTTTCTAAATCGGGCATTCAAGGCGAAGAATTTGAAATTAAATTGGAACTTAAATTGTTGGCTGATGTGGGTATTATAGGATTCCCTAATGTGGGTAAATCTACTTTTATTTCTATGGTGAGTAACGCTAAACCGGAAATAGCAAATTATCATTTTACTACAATTACCCCCAAACTTGGTGTTGTTAAATATAGTTATGATTATTCGTTCGTATTAGCGGATATACCAGGTCTCATAGAGGGCGCGTGGAAGGGGCTTGGTTTGGGGCATAACTTTTTAAGGCACACAGAAAGGTGCAGGCTGCTTTTACATGTTGTTGACGTTTCCGGTTCTGAAGGAAGAAATCCGGTTAATGACTTTGAAATTATTAATAATGAACTTAAAAAGTTTAACCCTAAACTATGCGATTTGCCGATGATAGTTGCAGGGAATAAATGCGATATAGCTCAGGATAAACAAATATCAGCTTTTGGAAAATATATAAAAAGTAAAGGGTATGATTTTTTTTCGATTTCTATTGTGGATAAAAAGAGTATATCTAAGCTACTAGACAAAATAGCTCAAACTTTATCCGGTTTGCCATCTTGCGTAAATTTTTTATCCGATGAAGATTTTTATAGTAAATATGAACCCGATAACGATATTTTAAAAATAACTAAAATTGATGGTAAGTACGTAGTTAAATCCAATAAATTTGAAAGATTGATAAATTCCGTAAATCTTGAAGATTATGATTCGCTCAAATATTTTCAAAGCATGATATCAAAATGGGGGCTCAATGATGCTTTAAAGGAGCAAGGAATACAGGATGGGGACACAGTACAAATCGGCAGTGCGGAATTAGACTTTTTTAATTAAAAGTCTAAATTTTAGCAATTATCGCCCAGCCAAAGGCAGGGCGATAACTTATTCATATGGCTATTTGGGTTATGTCTCAAAATAGTTGAAACTTCTTTTTTCTCCCTCCTCGAATCGGAGGGGGGAAAAGACGTTATAGCCAAAACCATTTAGAAACAAGGCAGTAAATTTAATTACCGCCTGCCCGTTTGTAAATATTAATTTTTTATAATCCAAAACCGCCAAAGTCACCGCCAAAGTCACCGCCGAAGTTAAAGTCACCGCCGAAGCCATCGCCAAAGTTACCGCCGAGGGGGCCAGGTGGCTGCTGCGCGGGTGGTTGTTGTGCGAGTAGTTGTGCGAGTAGTTGTGCGGGTAGTTGTGCGAGTAGTTGTACGAATTGTTGTGCGGGCAGTTGTGCGAGTTGTTGTGCGAGTTGTTGTACGAGTTGTTGTGCGGGCAGTTGTGCGAGTTGTGTGAGTAGTTGTGCGGGTAGTTGTGTGAGTAGTTGTACGAATTGTTGTGCGGGCAGTTGTGCGAGTAGTTGTGCAAGTTGTTGTGCGGGCAGTTGTGCGAGTTGTGCGAGTTGTTGTGCTTTACGCTGCTGACGCTGTAGGGTGAAAAATCTATTTTTGACGTTAATCTCTGTCCTGTTTGGGAAAAACCTAGCTATAGCTGTCCAGTTAGGACCCAACTCTTGGCGTTTGCTTAGTAATAATTGCTCTTCTGCATTTGTCCAAGATGCATTTGTAATATTTTGTCTTAAGTAGTTGATATACCTGTCTCTGTATTGTCTTGCATTTCTTGGGGTGGTCATACGCTCTGCAACGAGGCCCCACTGTGATTCGCCGAATTCCTCAACTAATTGTTTTAATTGTGCGTCTTCCGCTTCAGTGAATTTTAAGTGAGGTCCAGCGTAGCATGTTGGGCAGAAGAGACCTAAAGATAAAATTCCTGATAGTGCTAACGAAAGTATTTTTTTCATAATTAATTTTCTCCTTTTAATATTAATATTTTTCGTTTCTATTTATATTATAGCACAAAAAAAATAATAATGCAACATTTATTTTAAAAAAATATAATATTTGTGGTTTTAAACAAAAACTGTGTAAAAAATTATACTTGCTAAGGTGAGCGAAACCCCCGCAGCAAGCCGCGGGGGGGAGTTCCAATTTATTTTAAGACATACCCTATTTTTGTTTCTGTTTGTTAGTGGGAACACGCCCTAGTTTGGAAATGCTAAAAGAAAAAACAACAGGGAACATAATAACAGCAGGATATGCATACCTCATTTCGGCGTGAACGGGCGACATAATACAAGTTATAAAAGCCGCCATAACAATAAAAAACATAGGCATTACGTCATTTTTTCTATTTTTCAAGCAAAACATAAAAATGAACAGCTCAAGCCAAAAATAAAACGATATGCTAAATAACGCAGATATTACAGGGACTTCTCTAATGTGATTATTAAGATATTCGCATAATGTATCTTTAACTATAGAGCTGTCTTTTGAATAATTTTCAATATTTTTATCATATACAGTCCGATTATTTTTTTTATAAAAATAAAGCATCTTAACATAGCTTAAGTCTGACACTATCCAATATTTAGTTTCAGGGTACCAATACCCATAGGAATTAGACAAAAACGATTCTAAATAAGATTTAGGATATCGAATACCCAATATAGCCCATAATTTTGCGTACTTCATGGGGTTGGACAAAAACATTTTTTCGTTAAATTCGCTTTTAACGTTATCAGAAAGTCTGGGATTATAAAGAGTAGGGAGTTCATTGTAGGGAAGGATTTCGTTTATTTCTTTTTGCTCACTTTGATTAATACTTTCTTTGTTTTCTTTAACTGTTCTTGCTATTTGTTGGAGCGGCACAGACATCGGTTCCCTAATATATCCTTTTTGAATACCAAAACAGGGTATGATAATTAGCCTAATCAGAAAAAAGCCCACGACAGGTATTAAATAAATTGTTGATAGTTTTAAAAAATAATTCTTAAATAATTTAAATGACAGAGGAATAAAAGAGAAAAAAATAAAAATTATTCCCGTGCCCTTAGAAAGCATAACAAACAAAATAACTAATATAAACCAAAAAACTTTAATTTTAGATTTAAAAAACTCTAATGCATCTATGTATAGGTCTGTTAATAAAACTGAATAGACAAGTAAAAAAGATGAAATCCAAATATCTTTCCACAGTGTAACACTGTAAATTCCTATTAAAGGATGCAATAAATAAAATAAAAACGAAGCAACTCTAAATAAAATCGGAACAGAATATTTTGCCATTGATTTTAAAGCAAAAGATATAACAAATGCCACAAAGATCATCTGTAAAACACAAAAAACAGAAATCCCCAAATTAATAGACCCAAAAATTTTAGATCCTATACTTATTATAAGGCCTTGAAATAGCGTATGAACAAATGGGTTTTCATCGGTTAAATTTCTAAATCCCAGCCCTTGCTCAATTTGGTAATAAGAATCCTGCGTTACAACACCGGGGAAAAATATCAAATAATATATGAGCCAAAATGACACAAGCGCCCCACTTACAAAAAATATAGATTTTGTATCATTTGAAAAATATTTAAATTTTTTGTCAAAATAACCAACGCTATAGCTTTTACTTTTTAAAAAGGAAAATTTACCCAAGCGCTCTGTGTGAGGAACCGGACATTTTTCAAGGGGATTATAGTTTAGGAACGTAGTATTATTTACGGTTCTTTCCACATCTGTATTCGTATATCTCTCCAAAACCTTTGCCAGTAAATTTGTAAGGAAATAAAAAATTACAAAATACCCAAAGAATATTAGCATATTAAAAATAAAAGTATATAAAGTTAATGATGGATAAAATAATTTGGTATACCTATCTATATTGTACCCTACGGTTTCAAATCCGGCAAAACATACAGACAAAAAAGCAGTAAATAAAAAATTACTATTGCTAATATCTAAGAATGCATAATATTTTTTTAACACTAAAAATATAAACACAAAAACAATCGGAAATAATATATTATTTCCATTTAGAGCACGAAAGAAATAATACCCGTTAGTTATAGAAAGAGATCGGTTGGCAAAAATAGTTATACATACCAAAAAAGAAAAAATTAAAAATATAAATGTGGATGATGAATTAAACCGGCCTTTAAATTTAGAAATAAAAATTTTCATTCAAAAACCCACCCCCTTTGAACCTTAAAACTTATCAAAAAGAGTATAACATCAACGACGGTTTTGATAACGATTGCATTAATATGCGTTGCGTCAAATAGGAGCTGTGACAAAAAAGCGGATAGCGTAATTTGTATCACGCACAAAATAATGTATCTCGTCAGTGTTTTAGTGTGAGATTCCATATTTTTAAATACCGCATTTTTATTAATAAAATAATTAAATAGTGACGAAACCGCTCTTGCTAAATAAGACGAAACTATCACATAAGAAGATATTTTCCCATATAAAATTTTGGTTATCAGAGTAAAAAAAGCAATATCTATGATAAAAGAAGAAGCAGCGGAAATTATAAACTTTGAAATAGTCGCGTAAATTTTAAGTGAATCCAGCAAAGGGTCAAAATGCGATGTTTTATTGTTTTTTATATATATTGTTTTGATAGCAACTTCCTTTATTTTAATATTCTTTTCTTTAGCGCGCAGAAGCATGTTCATTTCGTATTCAAAACGTTCACCGGGGACGGTCATAAATTCTTTTGCCAAATTTCTCGAAAACACCCTTAAACCGGTTTGCGTATCCGTAATATTGATGCCGCAAAAAAGCCGTAAAATTTTTTGGGTCATAACGTTACCAAATCGACTTTTAAAAGGAACATTAGTAGTTTTTTCCGAAAAATCCCGAACGCCCAATATTAATGTTTCCGGATTTTCTGCAATTGTTTCGCAGCAATTTTCCACGTCTTCAACACTATGCTGGCCGTCGGAATCTATCGTTACTAAATGTGTTATATCCGGGAGTTCTGTGAGAATAAAATTAAAAGCGTTTTTTAAAGCTCGTCCTTTCCCCAAATTAACGCTGTGGGAAATCACTTTGCAGTTGCAAATTTTTCTTACTTTGTCAAAATAAATAACTGTGTCATTTTTACTGCCGTCATTTACCACAATTATATTCTTAAAATCTGCCGAAACCAAGTCTGACACGACTTTTAATAATTTATCATCGGGGTCAAAAGACGGAATAATTACCGCGATATTTTTTTTATAAGACAACATTTTCACCTCAAAACAAGATTATATATAACCCATTTTGAACTTGCAATAATAATTGCATGAAAATGCCAGGTTGTATGCCAAATTGGTTGATATAGTAAAAATCTTTTTAAACAGTGGCATTTTTTGTTCTTCCCCCCCCGCCCAGGGCGGTGGGGAAAGAAACGTAAGTAATACTGCGTCTCTAAAATGGTTTTGGCTATAATATCTTTCTCCCCCGCTATAGCAGTTTCGTTTGAAAAACGTCTGATTTTTATAACTTTCTCCCAGCCGACGGCCGGGAGAAAGTACACGAATAAATTTACTTTTTTCCAATGTAGCAGTTATACTATGCATATATATTTTTTTATGAATGGAGTAATATCTTTATTATGGACTATGAATTATTAGGCAATATACATTCTCCAAAAGATTTAAATAATATTAAAGATTTAAATAAATTATGCGATGAAATAAGGCATAAGATTATAGAAACAGTTTCCGTAAACGGCGGACATTTGTCTTCTAACCTTGGGGCTGTGGAACTTACCGTCGCTTTGCACAGCGTTTTCAATAATGATAATGACGCAATCGTTTGGGATGTCGGGCACCAAAGTTATACGCACAAGATAATAACCGGCAGAATTGGCAAGTTAGATACTCTCAGAAAGGAAGATGGAATATCAGGGTTTACAAATTCAAGTGAAAGCCCTTATGATATTTTTACCTCCGGCCATAGCAGCACTTCAATATCAGCTGCTTTAGGTTTGGCGGTATCAAAGAATATAAATGAAGATGGCGGCCATGTTGTGGCTGTAATCGGGGACGGTGCTTTAACCGGAGGGCTTGCCTATGAAGGGCTTAATAACACGGGAAAATTTAATAAAAATTTTACTGTGGTTCTTAATGACAATAAAATGTCTATATCCGAAAATGTGGGCGCCATATCAAGGTATCTTTCAAAAGCGCGGACTATACCACTGTATATGAAAGCTAAGAACACAATAGAAAATATTCTTGATAAAATCCCAATTATAGGCAGTGATCTTAAAAATTTACTCATAAAGTTTAAAAGCATTATAAAATTTTTTTTTAATAACAGTACTTTGTTTGAAAATATGGGATTTGTATGTTACGGCCCTATTGACGGCCACAATATAAATGAACTCAAAAGTGCGTTTAGCATCGCGAAAAATATTAACAGACCGGTTTTAATACATGTTATAACGACGAAAGGCAAAGGGTATAAATTCGCAGAAAAAAATCCAAGGGTCTTTCATGGGCTTTCCGGTTTTGAGATACACACGGGAAGCATGCGTAAAAAGAGCCTAAGTTTTTCTGATGTTTTTGGAGATGAAATTTGCAGCATTGCCTCTAAAAATCCTAAAATTTGCGCTATAACCGCCGCCATGGTTTCGGGTACGAGCTTATCCAAATTTTCGTATAAACATAAAAAAAGATTTTTTGATGTTGGTATCGCGGAAGGGCATGCCGTAACGTTCGCGGGGGGACTATCTAAGGGAGGGTTAATTCCTGTATTTGCGGTTTATTCAAGTTTCCTGCAAAGGAGCTACGATCAAATAATACATGATTGTTCTTTGCAGGGGCTTAATATGATACTGGCCATAGACAGAGCAGGCTTTATAGGAGACGACGGAGAGACTCACCAAGGAGTTTTTGACGTAGCGTTTTTAAATACGATTCCAAGCGTTACTATTTTTGCTCCTTCGTATTTTATAGAATTAAGACAGATGCTAAACAAAGCCGCTAAGAACCCTAAAGGTATTATTGCCGTAAGGTACCCCAGAGGCGGGGAATATTTTTGCCCGAGTGAATTTGAGTACACCGGGAATACTTTTGATATTTACGGGAAATCGCCGGGCGATGATGCGATTATAATTACTTACGGGAGGACTTTTTCATTCGCGTGCGAAGCAAGAAACAAATTATTTAAATACGGCAAAGCGGTAAGTATTATGAAATTAAATATTATAAAGCCAATTGACCCCGAAGCCGTGAAAAGCGCTAAGAAATTTTCGGTTGTTTTATTTTTTGAAGAAGGCATTAAAAGCGGATCCGCAGCTGAAAAATTCGGAGCTGAACTTATTGAATCAGAGTTTTTTGGAAAATATGTAATCACGGCTATTAATGATGAATTTGTCAAACACGCTGCTGTTGAATCTCAACTGAAAAAATATTCACTAGATTCTGAAGGAATAATAAAAAAAGTATTGTTGGAATTAGGTATAGAAAATGAAAAAAAGATTAGATATAATGATTTTTGAAAAAGGTTTTGAAAATAGCCGTGAAAAGGTCAGATCTTTGATAATGCAAGGGTGTGTATACATCGATAATCAAAAATGTGATAAGCCCGGAATGCTGTATAATGAAGATTGCGTTATAGAAGTTAGAAGCAATAAGCAAAAATATGTAAGCCGCGGCGGGCTCAAACTTGAAAAGGCCATTAAGAGTTTTAATATTGATTTAAAAGATAAAATTGCTGTGGATGTGGGCGCATCAACAGGCGGATTTACAGATTGTATGCTGCAAAACGGATGCAAAAAAGTTTATTCTGTAGACGTGGGATATGGCCAACTTGATTGGAATCTCAGAAATGACGAAAGAGTAATAAATCTTGAAAGAACAAACGCAAGATATATTGATGAAAATGTTATAAATGATAAGGTAGATTTTTTTTCTGTGGATGTATCTTTTATTTCCTTAAAATTAATTTTGCCTACTATAAAAAAAATATCTTCCCGCGACTCTTGCGGGATTTGTTTAATTAAACCGCAATTTGAGGCCGGGAAAGGGAAAGTCGGTAAAAATGGTGTTGTTAGAGATAAAAGTATACATATAGAAGTGATAAATAAAGTTTTGGGATATAGTACTGAAAATAATTTTTATTTATTGGGGCTTGATTATTCACCTATTAAGGGGCCGAAAGGTAATATAGAATATCTTTTATATTTAAGCAGTAAAGAGCATAGCGATACGACTAGTTGCATAGATATAAAAAAAGTGGTTGAAAATTCGCATTTACGGCTAATATCTTTGAAAAATGTTTGACCTTTTATAACTTTCTCCCTCGCCTAAGGCGGGGAGTGGGTCAAATTAGTTGATAATATCTTTCCCCCCCGCCGTCGGCGGGGGGGAAAAGAAAGGATTTCAACTGTTTTGAGACATGGCCGATGGTAGGGAGAAACCGAATGAATAAATTTATTTTTTTCAAATGCAGTAGCTATAGCTGTTTCGTTTGAAAAGCGTCTGATTTTTATGACTTTCTCCCCGCCGTCGGCGGGGAGAAAGTACACGGATAAATTTACTTTTGAAGACTTTTTTAAAGCGTAACAGCTATATAGATTCAAATAAGATTAAAGTTTTTGGAGATTAGTAAATGAAATTTAAAATAAAAAATTTTATGGTGTTTATGGGTATGTACATAATATTATTATTCAACTTTTTCACGGATTTATCTTATGCTCGGACTAGACCCGGAAATGATTTTTTCGTATATTTAAATACAAATACTAATGGTAACGAAAAAGAAAATTCAAATAAACCGTGTTTTGTAAAATTTACTGAACGAGCAATAAATTTTCTCGGAAACAGTTTGGTACTTTTATACGGCGGAATATTTTTGGTTGCAGTTTCGGTGGTTAGCATAGTATTTATTTTGATGCCCAAAAAGAATCAAAACTCGCCATAGTCAAAACTGTTTATATAGCCAAAACCATTTAAAAATGTGGTATTATATATGCTTTTCCCCCCCCGCCGAAGGCGGGGAGAAAATAGAGTGATTTAACTTAAAAAATATAAACTCTTGTAACTCTTTCCCCGCAGACAGCGGGGAAAGTAATTCAAACACATATCAGATTTTAATTTAGAATTAGAAATAGTATCAATAATTTTTACAACATGATTGTAAATTCATCGAATTTTTGTTTAGATAAGGCAAGCGTATAACAAAAACCATTAAAAAATGTGGTATTATTTACGCTTTTTCTTCAGCCGAAGGCGAAGGGATGAAACAAAAATGTTACTGTTTTATAGCTGTTTTGCTTGAAAATAGCCATATAAGTAAACCGTCGCCCCACTAGCCAGTGGAAAAAAACACATCGATGAGTTTGCTTTTTTGAAGAATAGCAGCTATATAGCTGCAAATTTATCCGGTGGTGATTAAAATTAATATATCTTTATTTTTCAATATAGAAAACGAAAGCTCTGTTTCGCATGTTAGAAAAATAGTAAAATTATCTCAGTACGTATCTTTCGTTAAATTATTTATGCATAAAGATTTAGAAAAAGAATTCAGCCCTTCTAATATAGTATTTAACGATAGTGTTGAAGAAGCGATAAAAAATAGTGATATGGCAATAGTCGTTGGCGGAGACGGAACTATTTTAAAATACGCCAAATCGGGCTGCCGAAATGACATCCCTATTTTGGGAATAAATAATGGAAAGTTAGGGTTTATTGCAGGGATAGAATCTAATGAGATAGAAAATATATTTATGAAGTTAATATCAAAAAAATATTACATAGACTCCAGAATGCTTATTAGTGCTGAAATAAGCAATGAGCAAGAATATTGCGCGCTTAATGATATAGTATTAATTAAGGGTTCGGATTCACAGGTTATAAATTATAGTATTTCACAAAATAATAATAACATTTGCCATTACTATGCCGATGGAATTATAATTTCTACTCCTACAGGGTCCACGGCATATTCATTATCAGCCGGAGGGCCGATTGTAGATTCATCGTTAGAATGTTTCGTAATTACGCCTATATGCGCCCACTCATTAACTGCCAGACCTTTAATTTTAGACACTGCCCAAAGCGTAAAGATTGATTATGATATAAGAAAAAAATCCGGGATATCAATAATTGCAGACGGACAAAAAATTTTAAATTCTTGCGTTTCAGGAAGTGTTATTATTAAAAAATTTAGTAAAAGTGTGAATTTTATAGTATTTAAAGATAATTATAGAAACATCGATAAAAAATTAATCTATAAAGCCTTATATTAAAAAATGCGGGTTCGGCCACGGCAATTTAATTTTGTTACCGAATTGTAATATTTTGAAAAAAGAACGCATTACAGCCGGTTTTATTTTTATCATTTTGCAAATTCAGGTCATGCCTCAAAATAATTGAAACTTTTTCTTTTTCCCCCCGCCTTCGGCGGGGGGAAACTGGAAATAATACCGCGTTTCTAATTGGTTATGCCTCAAAAAAGGGTCATGCCTCAAAATAGTTGAAACTTTTTCTCTCCCCCCCGCCTATGGCGGGGGGCATTATCCACTAATGGAGGTCACAACCAAGCCTTATATTAAAAAATGCGGGTTCGGCCACGGCAATTTAATTTTGTTACCGAATTGTAATATTTTGAAAAAAGAACGCATTACAGCCGGTTTTATTTTGGTTGTGGGTCAAATTATTTGATAATATCTTTCCCCCCCCGCCCGGAGCGGGGGGAAAAGAAGGGATTTCAATTATTTTGAGACACGACCAAATAATGAGGTTCAATAAGTCGTTTCCATGGGATAATTTTATCCATCGTTTCTAAAAACGTTTCACGCCTCGTTTTCTTTCAATGGTACATTGGCGTCCGCCCAGCTCCAAATACTGCTGAGATTTGGCTTTGACTACGTCACGTTCGGCTTTAACTTTGGCTTCAGCTAGTGCGACATTAGCCCTGGCTTCAGCTAGTGCGGCATTAGCTTCAGCTTCATCGGGCGCGGCTTTAGCTGCGTTATCAGCTTTATAAAGTGCGTCATAAGCTTCAATGAGTGCGGCATTAGTTACGGCTTCATCGAATGCGTCATTAGCTTCAAGTAGTTCGGCATATACTTCAGCTTGTGCTGCTTCGGCTTTAACTCTTTCATTTACTGAATTTAATAACCCTTTTTGACATTCTTCCATTCCCTCGCCTGTTTTAGCACTTGTGAAAAATGCATAATCTATATTATATTTTTTTACTTCGTTCCACAGTTCGGCACCGTACCTATCAGAACAACCAAGATCTATTTTATTTGCTGCCAAAATAATTTGTGTATATTTGTATGCGTTTTTTAACAGTTCCGCATACTTACCAATATCACCTATACTCTTTGGGTTAGTAACATCAACAGCAATAACCGCTATGGCGACTGAACGGGCAACATACACTTGAGCTACACGTTGCTCTTCGTCAGGGATATCCCACACGTAAACATTATTGTCTCCTATCTGCAACGGGTAAGATTCAGGCATTTTAGTATGGCAATAGTTATCTCTAAACGTATTTCTCAACATTCTATCAATCATTGAAGTTTTCCCTGCTCTCGGACCGCCAAGAACTACCACATTGACATCTACAGCATGAACACTAATTAAATTTGAAAACATAAAAGCGAATGTGCAAATCTGTGCCATAAATTTTTTAAATTTCATAATATTGATACTCCTTCAATTTTTAAGTTAAATTTGTTATAACTTAATTCTAACATGCTTTTTATGTTTTGTCAAGCAAAAAATATCAATATATAGCTGCTACATTTGAAAAAAGTAAATTTGTTTGTACAGCCCTTCCCATAGGCTCGCGGGGAAAGAGTGGTAAAAAATTAGTTGATAATATTTTTCCCCCGCGTAAATCGGCGGGGGAAAACGCAAATAATACCACGTTTTTAAATAGTTTTTTCTATATATTTTTCTATTTCCGTAATCTGATCTACTCTTCTTGAATGTCTGCCGCCTTCAAAATCAGCAGATAAAAAATTATTAACAATATCTACGCTTTTATCATTATCTAAAACTTTCGCGCCAATACAAAGTACATTAGCGTTATTATGCTTTCTGCACATTTCCGCCAGAAAAGAATCGCTGCATAAAGCCGCCCTTATACCTTTAATTTTATTAGCAGCTATGCAAACCCCTATTCCCGTACCGCAAATAAGTATACCCTTGTTATTTTGATCTTTTAAAACCTCACAGCAAAGTTTTTTAGAAATCACGGGATAATCCGAAGACTCCTGCGTATGTACCCCAAGATCTTTAAATAATATATTGTTTTCTGCAAAGTACTTTTTAATATATTCCTTTAATCTAAATCCAGCGTGGTCGCTTCCAATATATAACATATTTTCCCTTACTCCTTCTTATAATGTATAGCTGTTACGATTTAAAACAGTTCTCAAAAGTAAATTTATCCGTGTATTTTCTCCCAGCCGTCGGCTGGGAGAAAGTTATAAAAATTAGACGCTTTTCAAACGAAACAGCTATAGTTGTTTTACTTAAAAAAAACGAATTTGTTCGTACAGTCTCTCCCCTCCAGCGGCGGAGAAAGAGTGAAAAAATTAGACATTTTTCAATGATGTTAGCTATAAAACAGTGACACTTTTGTTTTTCCCCCGGCCTTCTCGGCGGGGGAAAGACACGTAAATAATACCACGTTTCTAAATGGTTTTTGCTATATTTATAGCTGTTTTTCTTGAAAATAACCATATGAACCAGCCATCGCCCCACCAGTAGGCGGAAAAGATAATTGCTCAAATTTAGACATTTTTCAATGGCGTTTGCTATAAAACAGTGACATTTTTGTTTTTTATCCACCGACTCGCGGTGGAAAAGATACGTAAATAATACTACGTTTCTAAATGGTTTTTGCTATATTGACTTTGAAATGCTATTAATGTAGACTAACAAAATATAATACAATTACTCTCGAAAATGTCTGATTTCTCATAATTTTTCTTTTTCTACCGTCAGCAGGGTAAGAATGTGCGAAAGGTTATGCCCAAAATTAGTTGATAATACTTTTTCCACCATGAAAGGATCTGCTTTTTTATAGCTGTTGCATTTGAAAAAAGTAAATTTGTTAGTATGGTATCTCCCCGTGAGCTTGCAAGGAAAAAGCGGTGAAAAGTTAGACATTTTTCAATGGTGTTAGCTATAGGTAGCAGCGGCTTTATTTTTATTATTAAATTTTTTTAGGAGGAAGTATTGTGAATATCAAAAATGTTTGGATTTTATTTTTCATTTCTTTATTTGTTGCGGTACCAATAAAAATTTATTCTTCCCTTATGCAAAATAGTTGGCATACCCAGCCTGCGTTTATAGCTGTAGTTTTGGTGTTGGTAGGTTTGCTGATTGTAAGCATAATGCTATGCAAAAACTTTTCTGAAATAATGAGTACAAAGCGCAATATAGGTATTAGCATATTAAGCGCAGCACTTTTTATATGTTTTATACTTTGCGGTATATATTACTTTAAAGATGATTCTTCTTATGATTTTGAACTTCAGCCTCTGGTTATGTCGTTGCTTTCGTTTTTATCCAGCGTATCTTTTTTATTTATATTCCTTACAAACATTCTTAAAAAAAATATGTTTAAAAAGGCAAGTTTTTTAGTCTTTGGTCCTGTTATTTGGTATTGTGTAAAAATGATAATGTTCCTATCCCTTTCAAATAACAACCCTAACATTTATGATATTATTTTAAAATCTTTACTTTTATTATTTTTCGTATACCAAACCCAAATTTTTATATCTTCCACAGGCAAAAATATACCGAAACGTTTATTTATATTCGGTCTCCCCGCTGTATTTGCATCTTTAATTCACAATCTTTCGGAAATAATCTCGGGATTATGTTTTAATATTTCAAATCTTAATTTGGCAATTAATATAACCGAAATATTCTGTTCAATATATATTTTATTTGTTTTA
>JAISWM010000103.1 GCA_031270785.1 Oscillospiraceae bacterium | reverse complement strand
AAAAGACAGGTTAGCCACGAAAAAAGTTTAAAAAATTGCAAAAAAACGCAAAATTTCCTTGACAAAATTCTAGGGCATTTCTACAATCCCGCTGTGCTGTGCTGTGCTGTGCTGTGCTGCCATATTATACTGTCTAACAAAATAATCGCCTATTTATCGGCAAATTATTGCCAAAATTGTTTATTTTTATATTGTGATTATTATAGTAAACAATTTTTATCAACATATCGCGTAAATTCTTCAAACTTAACCAAGCAATTAAATAAATTTTACTTCGGAATTTTAAGCACTTGCCCCGGATAAATAACAGTTGACGTTAAAGCGTTAATATTTTTTATCCGTTCCCACAGAGTGCCGTTACCCATTTGTTTTCCCGCAATACTCCAAAGCGAATCTCCTTTTACGACCGTATAAGTTGTGTATTCTGTTGCAGTGGCTGCGGGCGGTGCAGGTGATTGAGATGCGCTGAAACCATCAGATTTAAAGCCGTTTAAACCCATAGATTTCATAATTGCGGGGTAATCTTTGTAAGATACGTTAATGTCGGTGTTCCCGGATATTCCGATAACTAGCCCCGTCTCTCTATTTTGCCAAATACCGCAATTTATGGCGGGTGACGGCACGTTCCACTGCGCAAGCCACAAATCATATTTGCTGAGTAATTCTGTTTTTAAAAGATAGTTATTTAGCCAGCTTAAATTGCAATAAAACATGGCATAGTAGCCCGCTTTTTCTATCTCCTCACAAAAAGCTTTTACTATGTCGGTTCGCTGGCGGTTATTTAGTTTTAACTGCTCTTTGTCCTCAATATCGAAGCAAACGGGGTATTCAAGCTGCATGCCTCTGATATTTTCTAAACAAAATTCGGCTTCAAGCCTAGCATCCTCCACTGAGTCGGCATAGCTATAGTGATATACTCCAACCGGTATACCTGCGGCCTTTGCCCCCTCGTAGTTTGTTTTAAATTGCTTGTCAATTTGCGTTGGGGACTTTTTCCCGTATCCCTCGCGGATTATCGCGAATTCCACGCCGTTGTCTTTAACTTTTTTCCAGTCTATTGTCCCTTGCCACTTTGAAACATCTATTCCTCTTTTTCCCATGTTTTTTACCTCCAAATTTAAATTATAATTGCAATTTCAATTGTAATTTGTTATAATATTAAAAATGGAGAAGGGATGTTAAATTTTGGGAAACCACAAAGTAATTCAATTTTTAATATATTTAACATTAGTATTTATGTCATTTCCGTGCCGTGCAATGGAATCAGATATTGAAAATAGTCTGAAAAGTTGGCAAGAAAAATCAGCTAAAATTAAATCCGAACTTTCAAGTGGCGAAGTTACAAAAATTCAAAATATGCGAGAGCATTTGACTGAAAATGGCAAGAAAGCTGATTTTGAAGGCAATGTTTACAGTGTTTTTCTTGAAAATAATATCCACTGTGTATTCAAATTTTGCGAAGAAGACCAAATCGAAGAACCTGAAATAAAACCTGAAATTATTGCCTACAGGCTTTGCAAAGAAACAGGGATTGGCAACATTCCACCGATTGTTTGGCGCAAAATTACTCTTCCTGACGGGCGAAGCGTGAGCGGATATTTGAGTTTATTCATCGATTCTTCCGTTGATATTTCAAATTTTGAAGACGATGAACTTTATAAACTTCTTGAAACTATGGATAAAACCGAAACCTCTAATTACAAAATATTTAATTTTGTGTTCGGAAATTTTGATGTCGGCGTTCATAATTTACTAATTAGTGACAATAAACCCGTGATGATTGACAATGAAACTATAATGAATCCGTGGTGTGTTAAGTATGGTGAAGTGCCGTTTGTAAGTTTTTACAGATTTGACTGGCTTCCCGAAAAACCAATTTTGAGTAGCAAATTTTCGTTCGAAAGTGCGAGATTCGCTAATATTGAAGCTCGCAAAGAAATTAAAGAAAAATTTGATTATTCTCCAACAAAACGAAATCACAATTTTGCAATATATAAAAATTGTTATTGGGTGCAATTTTCCGATGTCGATCATGCTGAACGTATCAAAAAGTTGATATATTCTGACTTTTTGCCCGAAAAAACGCAAAAATCCCTTCAAAAACTGACTCGCGAAAAACTTCTTGAAATTTTTGGTTCAAAAAGCAGACTGGCGAATCAGCTCGTGGCAGGAATTTTAGAAAGAAGAGATATGATTTTGAAAGAATTCAATGGAAAAAAGGTTGCCGTTTCCGGCAACCGTATGAACTTATCGAAAAGTTCTTGTAGCCCTACTGTAGGTAATTCGTAAACGTTTTTCATCATAAATCTTTAATAAATTGCGGAAAGTTTTTAGAACCTGTATCAATAGAATTTTGGTGATGGGTCAAATTAGTTGATAATATCTTTTCCCCCCGCCCAGGGCGGGGGGAAAAGAAGAGATTTCAATTATTTTGACCCACAAGGGATTGTTTTGTACGGATCACATATAACTACGAATTTGCTTGGCAATAATGTATATGGTAGACTAAATTTATAATTTGTGTAAAAAAAGGGATGATAAAACATATGAGAATATTAGATTTATTTAAAAATAAGATGAAATTAATCAAAGCGCAACAATTGTGCTTGAATTTGTATCAAAAAGGTGATTTAACAGGTTTGGATGGAGCTACAAGAATGTTATACAATCAAAATCCCAACAATGCCATAGCTGTATTGCGATATGTTGCTGAAAACAGCGCATGTGATGGCGACACTCAAACGACGAATGCAACAACACTCGCTAAATTTTGGCAAAAATTGGATGAACCGTCTTTTGGAAAATATAAAAAAGAATTAGAAAAAGATCACTCATCGGAGATAAAAAAATTTAAATGGAATGATATGCAAAAATATATGAATATGTGCCAAGCAATCGCAAATAAACCAGAGTGTAAAGCAAATAAAAGTAAGATTGAGGAAAGTATCAAAGATATTAAAGTGTATAGAGATGACTTCCTCAAAAAATGCTATGGATATTTTGTTACTTTAAACAAAAATGATAATTTAGTTTTATTTGTAGCATATTTTATACAGACAATTATTTTACCTGCGTGCAAAATTTTAGAAATATTATGTAAAAATAATGTCGATATTAAAAAACAATTTGAAGTTTTGATTAAATTTCTCGAAAAAACATTTAATGTGAAACTTGGACGTGAAACCGGTATGGATGATATAGTAGGGGCATTAATGCCAATTTATTCGAAAAGTACTTTGAGACAAGTCGTGACAACATTAAATACTGTTTTGGCCTCTTTTTCTAAATTAAAAATTTAGCCAAAGCCAAAATATATAAAAACCACGATAATATGCATCAACTTAAAATTGTGAATGCTATTTTTGTGTTATGGCTGTTACGATAAATATAGCAACTCCACACAGGATTAACTATTCCAACTGCTTATACTCGTGATTAGGGTAGTGGGCTAAATTAATTGATAATATCTTCCCCCCCCGCCCAGGGCGGGGGGAAAAGAAGAGATTTCAATTATTTTGAGACATGACCCTTTTCCCGACGCCATAGTCAAACGTGATAGGCCTGTATGTACGGTATTCTCGCCAATATTGCAAAGTTATCACAAGTTTATCCAGAACTGATATTTGAAGTTTTCTGCCGGCAGTACTTTTTCTTTCGAAAGGTGTCGGCAACCTCCAAAAGACGTAATAATCTATCAAAAATATATTTTTCTACGCCGAAAATTTCTTTATATAGCTGTTCCGTTTGAATTTTAATGAAGCTTTTAAAAATCGCCCCAGATCTTTTTAAAACTTACATGCAATTCATTGAGTTCTAAAACTTCAGCATTTTTCTTCCTCAGAGTTGCCTTATTTACTGCTTTAATTCTTAATTATACACCAATGTTGATAATTATCAAGTGATCTGGTACAACGTGTCAGCTAAATCTTCGCAAAACAACGGGATAAAGCCTTTTCAACTTTGAACAAGCATCATTGGCAGTAAAATACCGGTCAACACCTTTTGGGGCGGCATTTCTTCGCGTTTTCCACGCAGAGAATTCTTTATTGGGCCGTGTCTCCAAACAATTGAAACTTCTTCTTTCCCACACGAATTGACCGAGGGAGAAAGATATAGCACAAAAATCATTTAGAAACGTGGTATTATTTACGTTTCTTTCCCCCGTCGGTTCACAGGAAAAAACAAAAATACAACTGTTTTAAAAAAATTTTTACTATAGCCGTTGCGCTTTACAATAGACTATCGAAATTATGTATAGCTATTGTTCTTGAAAAGGGTATACAGGCAAGCTTTTCCACGCGGGATTAACGGAAAAAAGGCTTCTGAAATTGGGATTTTTTTAAAGCGGAACAGCTATAATTTGGAGCGCAACATCCCCCACCGGCAATCGGCCGGTAAGTGCTCTAATTTAGACTTTTTTAAGCATAGCAGCTATACTTCCCCCCCGCGAGTCGGCGGGAAAAGCAACGTGGACAAATCGATGTTTTTAATAAATTATAAATTTTTCAAATTGTATAAATGTGACATTAAAAAACAAAAAAGTACAAAAAAATAATAATTTTTTTCAAAAACTCTTGATTTTTTATATTCTTATGATGCATAATGTACAAGTGATATTTTTATTATTTGAAAAGGAAGTATTTTTTCGTATGAAATTGGTCTTAAAAAGTAAAAGAAGAGGAAAATTTATTTTAAAGTTATTTATGTTACTTTTTGCGCTGTACGTAGTATTTTTAATTATCAGTCAAAACATTAGCATACAAAGGAAAAAAAATAAGATAATTTCTTTAAATGAGCAGCTTTCACTTCAAAATTCCGAAAATGAAAATCTTTCCAAAGAATTGGAGCCGGAAGAAGTTATCTAGATGAATTTATTATAAATTCAGTAATACTTAAGTATAAATAATTTATAGCAAAAACCCTTTAAAAACGTTGTGTTATAGCTGCTGCATTAAAAAAAATAAATTTGTTTGTACTGTTTCTCCCCGCCGCCGGTTGGGAGCAAGTAGTGAAAAATCAGGCATTTTTTAAGGACGTTAGCGGTAGTTCAAATTAATTGATAATATCTCCCCCCGCGAATCGGCAGGGGTGAGAAGAAGGAATTTCAACTATTTTGAAACATAACCAAGACGTTAGCTATATCTATGTTATTTCCTCGCCTTCGGCGTGGTAAAAAGCAAAACTATTTTAAAAGGTTTTTACTATATAATTAATTTATATATAGCAGCTATAAAATATTTTAAGGAGGAAGTTGTTTTTATGCAACTCGAGGTTGGCAAAACAGTTGAAGGAAAAATAGAAAAAATAACCAAATTTGGAGCTTTTGTGGATTTAGGAGAAAACAAAGTAGGTCTCGTCCATATTTCCGAGGTAGCTCCAACTTTTGTAAGAGAAATTGAAGATTACGTTCAAAAAGGGCAGACTGTCAAAGTTAAAATATTAAATTTATCTGAAAACGGAAAAATAGGTTTGTCAATAAAGCAAACCCTTAATGACGGCCAAGAACATGGTCAGAATAGAAATAAAATCAGAAAAATAAGGAAAGTAAACGACAATAATTTAAAGGCGGCTTCCGGCGGGAAAAATTCTTTTGAATGTTTAATGTCTAAGTTTAAAATTGATAGCGACGAGACTCAAAATTTGCTCAATAAAAGAGATTTGGGCAGAAACGGGAGGCCCAGAAGGTAATTTATTTATTGATCCCCCGATTAAACCTTGCGCATAACTATGCGGCATAAGCAGTAGTTTTCGAGCCGAAGAATCCGCAAATCTTATCAGGCTTTAGTTGTACAGATTTCAAGTGCGAACGTAC
>JAISWM010000102.1 GCA_031270785.1 Oscillospiraceae bacterium | reverse complement strand
TTTGCTGATTGCCATTTTTTCAATTCTTGCTTGGTTATTCATTTTTATCACCCAAAATATTGTTTTTTAAATTCTAATGGCGATTGTATCATGTTTTCGTATTTTCGGACAGGTCTAATTAACAAAAGTTATAAAATTATTGATACTATTTCTAAATTAAAATCTGATATGTGTTTGAATTACTTCCCCTGCGAGCCTGCGGGGAAAAGTAATTTAAATAATATCACGCTTCTAAATAGTTTTGGCTATAATATCTTTCTCACCCTCCGATTCGAGGGGGAGAGAAAAAAAGTTTCAACCATTTTGAAACAACCTCTTTCAAAAAACAGCTATATTATATTTAAAATATAGTATTAAATTTTTCCTGCAATTCATATATATCAACTGTTTTTCGTTCATCGCCGTTTAAATCGAGGACAATTTTACCGTGCTTTAGCATAATCATCCTGTTTCCAAAATTTATAGCGTTTTCAATATTGTGTGTGATCATTAAAGTTGCCATTTCCGTATTTTTAGTAATTTCTTCAGTTAAATTCAAAATTTTATCTTGAGATTTCGGGTCAAGGGCCGCCGTGTGTTCGTCCAAAAGTAAAATTTGTGGTTTTATGAGCGTTGCCATCAAAAGGGTGATTGCCTGCCTTTGCCCTCCTGAAAGCAGGCCTACTTTAGTTTTTAGGCGGTTTTCAAGGCCCAAATGTAATTTTTCAAGTTCATTTTTGAAAAAATCTGTATTTTGCTTATTAATTCCAAAAACCAAATTTCTTTTTGAATCTCGAAGCATTGCAAGAAGCAAATTTTCTTCGATTGTTAAATTCGGCGCGGTGCCTTTAAGCGGATCTTGAAAAACACGTCCGATAAATTTGGCGCGTTTGTGTTCTGAAAGGTGAGTAACACTCTTGTTATCCACAAAAATTTTACCTGAATCCGGAAACATCGAACCTGAAATTAAATTCATTAATGTTGACTTACCCGCACCATTTCCACCAATAATTGTGACGAACTCACCTTTTTCTACTTTTAAATTTAAATCTTTAAAAATAATTTTTTCATCAATTGAATTTTTATTAAATATTTTACATAAGTTTTCAATTTTTAGCATTTTGAATACTCCTCTTGATGGTTTTTTGAATATTTGGCAGAGCCAATAAAATTGCCGCTATAATCGATGTAAAAAGTTTTAAATCGCTTGGGTTCATTCCTAAATTCAGCACAAAGAAAATTATAAACCTATAACAAACTGAACCCAAAATAACAGCGATAAGTTTTAATAAAAATGAATTTTTTCGAATTAATGCTTCACCGATTACTATTGAAGCCAGCGCAATAACAATCGTGCCGGTTCCCATGTTGATGTCCGCGTATCCTTGGCTTTGCGCAATTAACGCGCCTGAAACCGCGCACATTGAATTGCTAATCATAAGCGCTAAGATTTTCTTAAAATTCGTGTTCGCGCCTTGCGCGCGCATCATTTGTTCGTTGTCACCGGTTGCGCGGATTGCTATTCCCAGGCGAGTTTTAAAGAATAAATTTAAAATTACCAGCAGTGCTGCGCATATCGTCAGTCCTATTGCAAAATCTGAAATTTGCGTGTTCCCAAAAATTTTAAAAATTGTTTGCTTGCCAAGCAGCGAAAGGTTCGCTTTACCCATGATTCTAATATTTATAGAGTACAAAGCTATCATGGTTAAAATTCCGGAGAGTATCGCTTGAATTTTTAATTTTGTATGCAAAAACCCTGTGATTAACCCCGCTAAAAAACCTATTAATCCCGCAATTAAAATGCTTAAAACCGGATTTACCCCGCTAGTTATTAAAACCGCGCAAACGCTTCCTCCGAGAGTTAAACTGCCTTCCGCGGTCATATCAGCAAAGTTTAGAATTCTGAATGTAATGTAAAGCCCAAGTGCCAAAATAGCGTAAATCAGCCCCTGCGAACATGTTGATAATAAAATATTCATGTATTTAACCCCTCAATTCATCAGGAATTTTAAGCCCTAATTTTTCAATAATTTCATAATTTATTGTAAGTTTTGTATCTGTTAGATACTGAACCGGCATATTTTGCGGTTTATTTTTTCCTTCCAGAATTTCTGCTGCCTGGTTAGCAGTTATTTTACCAAGTTCATAATAGTCCATTCCGTAAGTTGCAAGAGCACCATTTTTCACACTGGCAACTTCACTGCAAATAATTGGAATTCCGCGCGAAGTGGCTATTTTACTGACAATCGGCATGCTTGACACAACTAAATTATCGGTAGGCACGAATACAGCATCGATGGATTTTTCCATATATTCCACAACCTGCTGCAATTCGTTTGTGCTTGAAACAGTATAATCTTTTGTTTCCATACCAAACTTACGAGCGGCATCCGCAGCCATTTCCGCCTGAATTTTTGAATTAATTTCGTTGGAGCAATACAGCACCGCCACTTTTTTGGCGCTTGGCAAAAGTTTTTTTATGAGTCCAATTTGCTTTTCAACAGGAACTATATCCGAAGTTCCCGTGATATTCAAAGCTTCAATACCGCTGGATTTGGGGTCTGTAACAGCTGTGAATAAAACGGGGATATCTTTTGTAAGGTTTGCAACCGCTTGAGCTGCGGGGGTTGAAATTGCAAGAATTAAATCTTTTTTATTTTGCACAAAACCGCTCGCTATCGAATTTAAAACCGCTTGATCACCTTGGGCGTTTTGATAATCTATTCTGATATTGCCGCTATCTTTGTACCCAAGTTCTGAAAGTCCGTCAATAAAACCTTTTCTTGCTTCGTCTAAACAATCATGCTCAATTATTTGAATTATTCCTATTTCTTTTTGGGACTCATCGAGTTCGGGTTTTGTGCATGAAGTCAATATTAATCCACATAAACCTGTAATTACAAGTGCTGAGTACCATTTTTTTATTTTCATATTCATTTCTCCTGTTAAATATTTTTAATTTTATTTGGGTCTATCAGCTGTTACAATTTGGTTGTGTTTCAAATAGTTGAAATTCTTTCTTTTTCCCCCCCGTAAATCAGCAGGAGAAAAAGATATTATCAATTAATTTGGACCACTACCTACGATTTAAAACAGTCCTCAAAAGTAAATTTGTCCGTGTACTTTCTCCCGACCGCCGGCTGTGAGAAAGTTATAAAAATCAGATACTTTTCAAACGAAACAGCTATATTTGGGGGCACAACCAATAATTAATTTAGTTCAGCTTTAGAATATTATACTTAAATTTAAAATCATTTCAATATATTTTATTAAAAACGTGTTTTAAAAATAAACAGTGCACAAAATTTTTCATTGTTTTATCATAAACACTAGATTTTTGGTGATGGGTCAAATTGTTTGATAATATCTTTCCCCCCCGCCCGAGGCGGGGGAAAAAAGGGATTTCAATTATTTTGAGACATGACCAGATTTTTTGAAATATTTTTGACTTTAGATAGCAAAAACCATTTTAGACACGTGGTATTATTTACGTTTCTTTCCCACGCCTTTGGAGGGGGAAAGAACAAAAACGCTACTGTTTGAAAAGGTTTTACTATATGTTTAATTTTTATTGAATGATAATAATAAAAATATTGAATGCGGATATATTTTTTATTTAAACAAACGCAATTTATATAAAAAAACTAAAAAAAGCACTTGACAGCGTCAATATATGGTGTATAATTGTGGCTGTACTTAAAATTTGTAATATGATAAGGAGATGTTAGTGATGTCAGAAGCACAAAAATTTATCAAAAAAGTAGAAGACTATATAGAAGGAAAAAGCGAGAATATAACTGACCAAGACGAAAAGTTTATAAACCATAGTGGCATATCTGGCGGTGGAAAAATATGGGACAGCATGGGCAAAAAAGGCCAAACAGCCATAAAAATTTTGGCGGGAGCATTAGCTGTTGGGGGAGCGTATTTGATCGATGAGAAGGGATTTAGCGGAAGAGGACGTAAAGCTGTAATGGGTGTGTTTGGAAAAAATCCAGCAGCAGCAGTACTCCAAAACGCACCAACAAGCGTAGGACCTAACGCACCACTAGACACACCAGTAAACGTTGACGGACCACAACAACAACAACAACAACAAAGGGACCAGCCAAGCTGAGAAAAATGGATCATGCCTTAAAATAGTTGAAACTTCCTCTTTCTCCCCCCCCCGCATTCTAGCGGGGGAGAGATATTACCAACTTGGGTCACAACCCGGGTTTGGTAAGCAGGGGGAAATATCCGGGGCAAATGTGGATTTGCAAGCTACACTTTCCTAAATTTGCAATGTGATAAGGAGATATTAGTGATGGCAAAAGCACCGGAAAATGTGTTGGATGTTTTACAAAGCGAAGAAAAAGTAAATAAGTTAAATAAGTTGAAAGAGGAAGTTAAAAACCATTTTAATCTGTCCGACGAAGAAGTTGAAGTTTTAGGAAGTGTACTCAATGCAGCGGCTAACCAACAAGTTAATACCGAAGAAGAGTTAGCAGGTATTTTTAACGCAGCTGGCGCTGGATTGTTGGACGGAATGAGCTCAAAAGCCGGAGTGGCCGCGAAAGTTTTGGCGGGAATAGTAGCGCTCGGTGTTGCTGCCGGGGGAGCGTGGTTTCTTAATGACTGCTTTAAAGGCGGGAGCAAAACAACCAAGAAAAAACAGTCGCTCATTGAATTTGTTGATGATTTGTATGATGCGGATGATCCGCTCCGGTGAATGGTTAGGCAGGCTTTGCCGTAGCCGGCATAGGAATTGGCGCGGCAGTTTAAGGAAAAAAAGCAATAACCGGTTGGCTTGGCTTGGGTTTGGTAAGCGAGGGGAAATATCGGGGCAGACGCAGAACATTTTGGGCAAAAAATGTTCAATATATTAGGCAGTAATAATTAAAAAAATTTTTTAAAAAGGAAAAATAATTATGAGTAAAAAAGTAGAATTTAGCGATGCTGCAAAAAAAGCATTTAAAAATAAAATTTTTGTGCGGGAGTTACTCGCCATGGAAACAGGTGAGCAAGTAAGAGAAGCTTTAGAAGAAAAAGACATAGTTTTGAGCGCCGATGAGCTTGACAAGTTCGCTGAGGTATTGATTGTAGCGCTTGAAAAAGGTTCGGAAGTAACGGATGACGATTTAAAAGAAGTGGTCGGCGGGGTAAATGCTGTTATATCGTGCGGTGCGTCCTGTTTAGCAGCCACTGCTGCGGATTTGGGCGGTTTACCGACAAGTGGCTATTTTGCTAACCGCAAGGAACATATGGAAAAGTGCGGAAGTGTTTTTTAATCTGATTAAGTAAACTACCCCGGGGCAGAGCCTCGGGGTAGCCTGCGTATATGCCGGATTAATCGAAAAAAGTTATAGAAAAAACCTTTTAAAACAGTGGCATTTCTTCCCCCCCCCCCGCCCGGGGCGTGGAAAAAAACGTAAATAATCCCACATTTTTAAATGGTTTTTGCTATACGTTGTTATCCTTCACAGTAAAATTTTTGCTCCCGCCCACCTATCCCCGAAGCAGATCATGCGGGGCATTACGGTGGGCTTGCATGTTTCCTTCGGAAGCACGGGTGATGGGTCAAATTAGTTGATAATATCCTTTCCCCCGCCTATGGCGGGGGGGAAAGGGATGTAAATAATTTGGTTATGCTTCAAAATGGTTAAAATTTCTTTTTTCTCCCCCTTCGGATCTGAGGAGGAGAAAGATATTATAGCCAAAGCCATTTAGAAACGTGGTATTATTTGCATTTTCCCCCCGCCATAGGCGGGGGGGAAAAACAAAAATGTCACTGTTTTTAAAAGCTTTTACTATACCGTGTAAAATTATTTATAATAGACCTGTCCGTAAATTTTACAGATTGCAATCAAAATCGACGACGGCGTATAAAAATACTCCAAGGAGATTTTGATGCAAAGCCGTTTTTTAAGTGATGCATTTTTCGATAGTTTGCGCTCTGTGAGATTTACGGACAGGTCTAATTTACATATTGCTTATAATTGGTGTATAATACCGTCAATTTATACATCACGGGTTGTGGGTCAAATTTGTTGATAATATCTTCCCCCCGCCACAGGCGGGGGGGCAGAAAGGATTTCAACTATTGACACGACCTACATCACGGAGGGATATTGATATGAATATATCAGTTTTAGGTTGTGGACGCTGGGGAAGTTTTATTGCGTGGTATTTGAATAAAATAGGGCATAATGTGACGGTATGGGGGCGAAAAGAATCTCAAAATTTAAGTAGATTTTTAAAATATAGAAATAACGGTATAATATTTTTTGATGAGAAAGTAAAAATTACTTCTGATTTAGGAAAAGCTTTGAGTAATTGCGAAGCGGTTGTAATCTCGATAAGTGCTCAGTCTCTTAGAGATTTATTTAGATATTTATCTGATTTTGATTTGTCTAATAAAAAGATAATTTTATGTATGAAAGGAATAGAAGAAAATACCGGAAAAAGACTTACTCAGGTAGCGTGCGAATATATAAATAAAGATTTTACTGATATAGCTATATGGGTTGGGCCGGGTCATGTACAGGATTTTTTGAAAGGCATTCCAAATTGTATGGTTATTGATTCGGATAAGAAATCTGTGACCAAGTTTTTAGTAGACGAGTTTTCGAGTGATCTTATAAGATTTTATTATGGAAACGATTTAATAGGTAACGAGATAGGGGCAGCTGCAAAAAATGTTATAGGAATCGCGGCGGGAATTTTAGACGGTATAGGGTATGAATCTTTAAAAGGTGCGCTTATGTCTCGAGGAACGTTTGAGATATCCCATTTAATACAAGCTATGGGAGGCAATCCGTTGTCGGCTTATGGGCTTTGCCACCTTGGCGATTATCAAGCCACTCTTTTTTCTGAACATAGTAATAACCGTCAATATGGAGAAAACATTGTTAAAAAGCAGGAATGTTTAAAATTGGCAGAGGGTGTGTCTACATCGAGGGCTTTAAAAAAACTTTCTGAGGTTTATAATGTAGAACTTCCAATATGCAATGCTGTAAATGCTATTATAGATAAAAAAACAGACCCAAAAACAGAACTATCAAATCTGTTTTTAAGGCCTGTAAAAATTGAATTGAGACGTTTTCCCGGCGAAAACTGATTTCGTGCAGTGGCACAAATAACATAGCTGTTACGATTTAAAAGTCTTCAAAAGTAAATTTATCCGTGTACTTTCTCCCGGCCGACGGCCGGGAGAAAGTTATAAAAATCAGACGCTTTTCAAACGAAATAGCTATACCTTTGAAAAATGTCTGATTTTTTATAGCGGTTTTTCTTGAAAAGAGCTATGTGAGTAAGCTATAATAAAAGTCTTTTGAAACAGTGGCATTTTTGCTTCCCCCCTGCCCATTGCGGGAGGAAAAAAGAAATTTCAATTGTTTTGAGACACGACCAAAAATGAAGGAAAATAAAAATAATTTTAAGGCGGTTATAATAACGTGAATGATCAAAATAAAATTCCTGATATTAGTGTGATTATACCGGTATATAACGGTGAAAAATATTTAAAGAAGTCTTTGAATTCGGTAGCTGCGCAAACTTTTAATAATTTTGAAGTAATTATTGTTGATGATGGATCTGAGGATAATTCTTTATATATAATAAAAGAATATGAAAATAAATATAGTAATTTTAAATGGTTCAGTATTAAAAAAAACGGAGTATCTGTGGCAAGGAATATAGGAATAGAAAAGTCTAGGGGAAAGTATTTATCTTTTATAGATAGTGATGATTTTGTGCTGCCAAATTTTTTGGAGATATTATATAATAATATGAAAGAGAATAATACAGATATAGCCTGCTGTAATTATTATTTATATTGGCCGAAAAGAAATTTTTATATCAAAAACGTAATATGTTTACCTTCCGGCGTGTATAGTTCTGATAAAGCGCTTTATAGCCTTGTAAAAGACGTAAGACTGCATTTTTTTTTATGGAATAAATTATGGAAGAAATCTTTATTTACAGATAACAACATAAAATTTCCTCAAAATAAATGTTATGAGGACGTATATGCATGTTTAAGAGCATTTTATTTTTCAAAAAGTATTTCGGTAATATCTGCTCCGCTTTACTTTTATACCAGAAGAAACGACAGCTATGAAAGCAGCACTACTTTAAAAAAATATCAAGATTATATAGCTGCGTTTCAATACATAAGAATTTTTTTAAATTCGCAAGGCAAGTATAATAAGTATAGAATAAGCCATATAATTTTAGGTATGAGAATGATTTTATCAAGCATACCCATGTCATTCTCTGTAAGACGATGCGCAAGAGGGAAACAAGAATTTTTTTATGAATTTAAGTTTGCAGTAAAAAGTATATTTTATTGTATAAGCAACAAGTTTAAAAGCATATCGGATATAATTTGATCTAAATTGCCGTGACGTCCCCCGACCATAGCGGAGGGAAAAAAGGCTTTTCAACTTTGTTTTGAGACATAACCGAATTTTACGGACAGGTCTAATAATTTAATATAAAATATATTGACGTCTTATTTAGTTTAATGCTATTATGTCACAATAATCGATTATAATTAAATTAAGAGGAGAAAGATAAAGATTATGAAAAAGAATAAATCAAAAGTTTTTATTAGTTGTGCTTTATTACTTAGTAATTTATGGGGTTTTAAAGCATCAGCTGCCGTATGCTTGGTGAATGTAGCGCCGCAAGGAAGTCCTCCGGATTATCAACTTGCTGATGGTAATGGTCCATCGTTTGGTCAACTTGTTAGTGGAAATGTTATTACGATTTACAGTGATACTCAATTGTTTCGTAGTTGTGTTAACTATGTTGATCAAGTTATTGGTGGTAGTAATAACGTTGGTTTAAGAACTATTGCCGATCAATTAGCTGAAGCTGTTGGTTTGGATATTACTGAAATAACAGATGAAATAATGGATCTTCATACGGTGTATATTGATGATTTGGTTGATTTTGCTGATATAAGGGCTGGTTTTATGTCTCTAATCGGTGAGGATAGTGATGCCGTTGACTTTATCAATGGGGTTGTTAATTTTATTGCTCATTATCTTATAAATTATGCTATTGTTGCTGATGTTCAGGGCGTTATTTGGAATGCTGATTTGGTTGCATCTTTTAGTAAAGTTTTAGATAGTGTTCACCAAGTATGTATTACCGCTAATGACGTTCGTCGGGTTCGCCCAGCTATAATTGATGCCTTTGATGCTATGCGTGATATGAATGATGAATTACAAACTGCTGTGCGTCATGAAGCTGCTCGCCTGGCAGCTGCACACCCAGGAACTGCTCGCCGAAAAGCTAAATACCGAAAAGCCGCTTGCCAAGAAGATAAACGCCAAGCCGAACTACCGGAAGATGAACGCCAAGAAACCGCTTGCCAAGAAACCGTTTGTTTGAAAGCCAACTCCCCAAAAGCCCCTTATGTAAAAGAAGATTTTGATATTCGAAGAGCTGCAAATAGTTTGTTTGGCAGTGAGTACCAAAGTTTCAGTGCTATGCGAGCCGCCGAAGGCCGTGGTGTTAAGGCCCCCCCGAGTCGGAGTTTGCTTTTCGAAACGCAGGGAAGAAATAGGTTACGTCTCGAAACAGTTGAACACCCTTTTCCCCCGGTTCCAGCGCCTGTTGAGCCGCCAAAGATCTGGGTGTTAAGGTCCTCCTGGACCCCGAATTCGCCACCCAAACATTAGGCCATGTCTCGAAAATAGTTGAAATTCCTTCTTTCCCCACCGCGGTTCTAGCGGGGGGAGAGATATTATCAACTAATTTGACCCACAACCTAAAAATAAGATATAAAAAATCTGCCCTAAGGCTGGTAAAATGATAGTTGCAGCAATTTAATCTCTTCGGGTTAATTCCCCGCCCTTCAGGGCGAGTAAAAATATGATATAATAATACAAAAGAGCAAAATAGGGGAAAAGAGGTAAAAAATGCTGTGGTAAAGCGAGGCAAATACATACCCCGCACTTCATGGCGGGGTTATTGATTCTAAAAAATATAAACTTTTGTAACTCTTTCCCCGCGAGTTAGCGGGGAAAGTAACAGATATAAATTAGACCTGTCCGTAAATTTTAAAGATTGCAATCAAAATCGACGACGGCGTATGAAGATACTCCAAGGAGATTTTGATGCAAAGCCATTTTTTAAGTGATGCATTTTTCGACAGTTTGCGCTCTGTGAGATTTACGGACAGGTCTATTGATATTTATAATTGAAATCAGCTTAAAAACGCGGTGTTATTTACGTTTTTTCCCCGCCAAAAGCTAGGGAAAAACAAAAATGTTACTGTTCTAAAAAGTTTTTACCCTATATATCATAAAACGGTCATGTTTCAAAATAGTTGAGATCCCTTCTTTTTTCCCCCGCGCGGTTCCCGGCGGGAGGAGAGATATTATCAACTAATTTAGACCGCCATCCAACCATTTTGAGACATAACCCGCTTTTTTCAAAAGCAGCAATTATATCTGATAGGAAAGAAGTGATAGGTACGGAACTAAATAATAAAACTCCTGAAATAAGTTTGATTATACCGGTTTATAATGTTGAAAAATATTTAAGAAAAACGTTAAAGTCAGTTGAAAATCAAACATTTAAAGATTTTGAAGTTATAATAATAAATGACGGTTCCACGGATAATAGCATTGAAATAATAAATGAGTTTGCTGACAGAAATAAAAAATTCACAGTCATAAATCAAGATAATAAAGGGCCCTCCGAAGCAAGAAACAAAGGCATTAGTATAAGCAAAGGGAATTATATTGCGTTTATGGATAGCGACGACTACATTGAAAAGAATTTTTTAGAGGTTCTTTATAAAAATGCGATAAAACATGAAGCGGACATTGTGTGTTGTAATTTTAATTTTTACTATCCCGAAAATAAACTTAAAATTTATATGCCGCTGATTCCTTTACCTGGCATTTATACTGGGGCCAAAGCCCTTAAAAAACTAATTCTTGATATAAGCGTACATCATTTTGTTTGGAACAAACTTTATAAACGTTCTTTATTTATAGATAAAGGCGTAAGATTTTATGATATGTATTTTGAAGATATAGCTACTTCTCCCAGGCTATTTTATTATGCTGAAAAGGTCGTACTTTTGGGCAGAGCGCTTTATAATTATACAAGCAGAAAATCCAGTATACTCGGAAATATAAACTATAAAAAGATTAACGACTTTGTAAGCGCACTAGGTACGATTAGAAATTTCTTAGAGAATAAAAACGTTTATAAAAAATATAAAAATCATATTTGGGTTTATTCTCAAAAAACCAAAATAGTATGTTATTATTATATTTTACAGATGCATACTAAATTTTCAAATTTTGATGGCTTTTTGAAAAATATATCGGCTGTTAATAAGTCTATAGACTATTTTATAAGCGGTAAGTACGTTCCCCATGAAAACATACATATTCCAAATTTAATTTGCTCTGTAAAGCAACCCGTAAAGAAGCATCAAATAAAAGTAAAAAAGAAAAATGGAGTGTCGCCGAAAATATAGTTATAGTAAGCCATCGCTCGGGTGGTGGTTCAAATTTGTTGATAATATCTCCCCCCCGCTAGAACGCAGAGGAAGAAAGAAGAAGTTTTAACTATATTTTGAGACATGACCCGAGCGCGGAAACGAAAGTTACACAAGCAACGCCTTCATTTCACCGCAAATACTGCTCTATCTACCCCATTTATATCCTTAAAAGAAATTATATCACGCAGCCCACAGATCTTGAACATATCTAAAATACTTCCTAATTGTCCCCAGCCTATCTCTATTCCTAAAAATCCACCTTTTTTTAATTTTTTTACCCATTTATTTAAAATTATTCTGTAAAAATCCAGACCATCTTTTCCCCCGTTTAAAGCTATTTCAGGTTCAAACTTAACTTCTCTTTGCAATGAATTAACATCTTCCTCGCAAATATATGGCGGATTAGATATAATTGCGTCTATAGAATTGTCGGCAAAAAGGTTATGGCACTCAAATATATTCATATTTAAACATTGTATATTTTTTTTATGTTTTTTTACATTATATTCCAAGTAACTGTAAGCCTCTTTTGAATACTCTATAGCGGTGATTTTCATATCAGGATTATTAATCAGAGAATCCAGTACTATTGCTATCGCTCCACTGCCGCTACATAAATCAAATACTATAGGTTTATTAATTTTAGATATGAGTTTGACGCTTTCTAATATTAACACTTCCGTATCATCCCTTGGTATTAATACACCCTCTCCCACTTTCAAGTCATGACCCATAAAATTCCAATTGCCGATTAAATACTGAATCGGCTCACCGTTTATCCTTTTTTTTATCATTTCAAAATATTTTTGTGCAGATTCAAAGGGAGCAATTTTTTCCCTTACAAATACTAAATCATGGCGTTTAATACCAAAACAATTTTGGAAAATATTTATATTGTCGCTTTCATAAGATTGTATTTTTTGTTTTTTGAGTATTTCTTTCCCTTTTATATATATATCACCGAATTTTTTTTCTTTCAATTATAAATCTCCCAATCAATAGACCTGTCCGTAAATTTTACAGATTGCAATCAAAATCGGCGACGGCGTATGAAGATACTTCCCGGGAGATTTTGGGTCGCGCCATAAAACAGTTGAAATCCTTTCTTTTTTCCACCGCCTATGGCGGGGGAAAAAGATATTATCAATTAATTTGACCCACTACCGAGATTTTGATGCAAAGCCATTTTTTAAGTGATGCATTTTTTCGATAGTTTGCGCTCTGTGAGATTTACGGACAGGTCTAATAACTCCACCCTGAAGTGCGGGGTATGTACTTGCCCCGCTTTACCACAGCATTTTTTACCTCTTTTCCCCTATTTCGCTCTTTTGTGTTATTATATCACATTTTTACTCGCCCTGAAAGGGCGGGGAATTAACCCGAAAAGATTAATAATTTTTTTGGCATGTCTTAAAATATAGCTATTATGATTTAAAACAGTCCTCAAAAGTAAATTTATTCATGTATCTTCTCCCGGCCGTCGGCTGGGAGAAAGTCATAAAAATCAAACGCTTTTCAAACGAAACAGCTATAGTATCATACGGATATTTGGTAGTGGTTCAAATTAATTGATAATATCTTTCACCCCCGCCGAAGGCGGGGGAAAAAGAAGGGATTTCAACTGTTTTGAGACGTGACCGGCTATTTTCCAAAAACAGCTACAACATCTTCCTGAACATACGGTCAACAAATTCCGAAACCTTCTGTATGCACGGGCCGCCTGCCAATGCGGATATTAAGGTTATCTCTCTAACTTTTCCACCCATTAAAAAACCTGCCAATAAAGCTATTATATCAATACTTACTTTCATAAATCCAAATGATTTATTCAGTCTCTTACTAAATATTATCGAAAGAGCAGACCACGGGTCCACACCAATATTTACCGATATAAATATTCCCAGCCCAGTCACAGCTAAAAGAATTCCTAAAACTGAAATCAAAAACCTTGGTATATAGCCGCCTGTAATATTCATAGCTTCATATAAAGCAATTCCCCAATTTATTGACGGACCTAATGTCAAAACATAAATTACTGTTCCTACGTTTATATACTTTTTGTCTATAAGAATTACCGCTATAGCTAAAATACAATTCACAATATTCGTAGCTAACCCAAGGTTAAGGCGGGAAAAGTTGCTTACTCCATTAAAAAACACAGATATTGCGTCTGTTCCGAGTGCCGCCTTAGTGTTAAACGCTATAGATATTCCGAGTATTACAATACTAAATACGCAAAGCAACAGTTTGAAAGCGTACAACCCGTTAACATAATTTTTCAAATATTCTTTCACTATCTGACGATCTCCTTTAAAAACGACTTTCCTTCTACCAATTTATTAATCTTTAAATATTCAAGTATAGTTGCGGCTATGTCTGAAAAACTTTCCCTGGTCCCTAAGTTCACCCCCTGTTTAATTTTACTCCCGTATATAACCATCGGAGCGTATTCCCTGGAATAATCGGTTAATGGAGCTGCGGGATTACAGCCGTGATCAGCTGTTATGATTATAATGTCTTCTCTTCTCATTAAATCAATTATTTCTTTTACTCTGCTGTCAAATTCCGAAAGAGCCTGAACATATCCGGAAACGTCATTTTTGTGCCCGCATACTGCGCCGACGTCTGTTAAATTTGCGAAACAAAGCCCTTCAAAATCTTGCTCCGCAGTTTTCTTTAGTTTAGTAAGACCATCAGAATTATTTTTGATTTTTATCTTATGTGTAATCGCTTTTTCGGCAAAAATATCATTTATCTTTCCTATTGTTATTACGTCTAACCCCTTTTTCTCTATTTGATCAAGCATGGTTATTTTAGGCGGTTTAAGGAAAAAATCTTTTCGATTAGAAGTTATTTTAAAATCAGGATATTCTCCGATAAATGGTTTTGCAATGACCGTTCCTGCCGCAAAGTCTCCTTTTAAAAATTCTCTGATTTTTTCGCAGTACTCATAAAGTTTATTAACAGGTATAACTTTTTCATGCGCGGCGACCTGAAGCACACTATCGGCGGCGGAAGTATATACTATTATATTTCCTGTTTCCATACTCTGTTTTCCGTAATCTTTTAAAACTTCTGCGTCTGAATATGGTTTATTGCACAATGCATCTTTTGACGTGATTTTTTCAAATTGCTGTATAACTTCATCCGGGAACCCGTCTGGGAAAGTCGGCATAGGGTTTTCGGAAATAATACCCGCTATTTCCCAATGCCCTGTTATTGTGTCTTTTCCATTGGATTTTTCATTCATCCTCGCAAAACTTCCTAAAGGGCTATCGGACTTTTCATAGTAATCTATTCCCTCTATGTTAAAAAGCCCAAGGTCTTTCATATTCGGCATATTAAATCCTTTTTGGGTAAAGCACACCTTTAAGGTATTACTGCCAACATCTCCATAAATATCTGCGTCCGGGAGGTGCCCTATACCTGCGCCTTCTAAAACTATTAAAAAAACTCTTTTCACATCAATCGCCTCCAAATGAAATTATATTTTCAGCTGCTCTCCTGTTAAGTCCTCAACTCTGGGTTTTATACCCGCGGCAGGAATATTTTTGATTCTATATTTTTTAATATTCGGTAAGTCATCTTCCGAATATTTTTCGGCTTTTATAATTCTGTGGCCCTTTTTAAGTCTCATAACACATACGCCTTGAGAATCTTTTGAAGTTTTTATACTTAGCATATTGCTATTAAATATTAACATTTTTCCTGCGGATGATGTTATTAAAAATTCTTTATCTTCTGTTAAATAAAAGATCTTTACTGCCTTTGATATGCCGCTATAAGCCTTTATTAACTTTTTTCTATTGGTTAAAGTATGGTAAGATTTCATACTTACCTTAGATACTTTACCATTTTCATAGAAAAAAATCATAAACCCATTATACTCGGACGTTACCGCTAAACACAAAAAATTTTCATAAGCGTCAAAACACAAATTTGCGGGAATATATTCGCCCATAGCACTTGCTTTTGTGTCTGAAAAGTCGTACCCCTTAGATTTATAAACTTGCGTTTTATCCGTAAAAAACAGCAAATCCGAGGTATTAGTTCCGCTTTCCGTCTGGCTGATTTCATCATTTTCTTTCATTTTTTGCTCGGAATTCATTCTCAAAGACTGAGACGTTATTTTTTTAAAATACCCATCTTTTGTAGCAAAAAACGTTACCGGATAATCATCAATATTATCATCTTGCTCATACTGAACCATTTCCGCTGGATAAACCGGTTCACTTTTTCGAGCTTGGCCATATTTTTTAGAAATAAATTTTAAATCGGAAATTATAATATCATAAACTTTTTCATCATTTTTAAGTATCTCAGATAAATTTTCTATATCTTTTTTCAAATTATCTGATTCTCCCACATGTTTCAGGATATACTCTTTGTTAAGATTCCTAAGCTTTATTTCCGCAACATACTCGGCCTGCTGCTGATCTATACTAAACCCCTCCATAAGGTTTGGCACTACCATTACTTCTTCTTTAGTGTTTCTTACAATATTTACGGCTTTATCAATATCAAGCAATATTTTTGAAAGCCCCAAAAGCAGATGAAGTTTACTTCTTTTTTTATTAAGGTCAAACGCCGTTCTCCTTTTTATGCAGTCAACTCTGAACCTAACCCAACTTTTAATAAGCTCTTTTACCCCTAAAACTTTTGGCGCCCCATCAACAAGTACGTTAAAATTACATGAAAATACATCTTCAAGCGGCGTTAAGTGATATAATTTCGCCATTAATTTTTCCGGGTTACAGCCTCTTTTCAAATCTACAGTGATTTTTAGTCCGTCTATACCGGTTTCGTCCCTGATATCAGATATTTCTTTAACTTTATTGGATTTAATAAGTTCTATAACTTTATCTATAATAAGTTCACAGCAAGTTGTAGGGGGAATATTTATAATGTCTATACAATTTGACTGCTTATCATACGTATACTTTGCCCTTATTCTCAGTCCTCCTCTTCCGGTACTGTATATGCTTTGCAGTTTATCTTTTTCATATATAATATAACCGCCGCCCGGAAAATCAGGAGCTATTAAAGTGCTGGAAATATCATGGTTTTCGTTTTTTATCAATTTAATTGTTGTGTCGCATACCTCCGCCAAATTAAACGGACAAATAGAACTTGCCATACCAACCGCTATCCCCGTATTAGCGTTTACAAGTATTGACGGAAAACTTACAGGCAACAGCGTGGGTTCTTGCAAAGTATTATCATAATTGCAGGTAAAGTTTACACAATCTTTATCAATATCTTTAAATATTTCTTCACATATATTATCAAGCTTAGCCTCAGTATATCTGGATGCCGCACATGCCATATCTCTTGAATAAAATTTTCCGAAATTTCCTTTTGAGTCCACATACGGGTGAAGCAGCGCTTCATACCCCCTGCTGAGCCTTACCATGGTGTCGTATATTGCGCTGTCCCCGTGGGGATTTAATTTCATGGTTTGCCCTACAATATTTGCAGATTTCGTTCTGATTTTTCCAAGAAGCCCCATCTTATACATCGTATATAAAAGCTTCCTGTGCGAAGGTTTAAATCCATCTATTTCAGGTATCGCCCTTGACATTATAACACTCATGGCGTAAGGCATATAATTTTTTTCTATAGTGTCTACTATCTTCTGATTTACAATTTTCCCCGCATTATTTACAACACCTTTATTTACTTTGGGCACTTTGTTTAAATCCTTGTTTTTTTGCGGCATTTTATATCTCCTTATAAAATGATTTATCTATAGCTGCCACTCTTGAAAAAAGCGAACTTATTATACGGTATTATAAAAACCTTTTCAAACAATGATTTCCCTATAGCTGCCACTCTTGAAAAAAGCGAACTTATTATATAGCGAACGGCCATTGAAAAATGTCTAATTTTTTACTGCTCTCTCCCCACGAGCGGCGGGGAAAGACGGTATTATAAAAACCTTTTCAAACAGTAATTTTTTGTTCTTTTCCCCGCCACTGGCGGGGGAGGAAAAAGAAATAGTTTTAACTATTTTAAAACATGCCCCTATTTGCCTATCGGAGGGGGATTAAATAATTTTTACAACCTTATTTCCAATCTTTCCAGCAAACATTTTATCATGCTCAACAAAAATCATAGTTGGTTTGTATTCCAAAATCAAATCCTCAATCTGGATGCGTGAATAAACATCAATAAAATTCAGCGGTTCGTCCCAGATATAAAGATTCGCCATTTCGCACAAGCTTTTCGCGATCAAAACTTTTTTCTTTTGTCCGCCGCTAAAATCTTGTATATTTTTCTCAAACTGTATTCTTGAAAAATCGAGTTTTCTAAGAATCGCTTTAAACAGGCTTTCATCGATGTTATTGTTTTTTGCAAAACTTGTAAGGTCACTCTTAAGACTGGAAGTATCCTGCGAAACATAGGAAATTTTAAGATCATTTGCGATATTCAAAGCCCCGGAATATTTAATATTTTCACCTAAAATCAATTTCAAAATACTTGATTTTCCACAGCCATTTCTGCCTTTAAGTTGAATCCTATCACCATTTTCAATTTCGAAATTTATATTTTCGCAGACTGTATTTTCAGCATAAAAAATCGATAGGTTTGAAATTTCAATCAACTTATTTTTACGGTAAATTAAAGGATTCAATTTGAGATTATTTGCAATTTCGAGGTTTTTTAAAAGTTTAGATTTATCTTCGACTGCTTTTTCTTTGCGATTCTGAGCAGAGATTGACCGTTTCATCATTTTGGCAGATTTGTGACCAATATAACCACGATCTGCTTTTAGCCCGGAATCGCGTTTACCGCCAAATTTCGTAGCTTCAACTTTATCAGACCAATTTGCAGTTTGCTTTGCTGATTTTTCCAGTCTTTTAATATCACGTTTTAATTTTTCGTTTTCGGCAAGCTCGAAATTGTCTTGATATTCTTTGTTTCGCCACCAAGAAGAAAAGTTACATTGCTGAACTTCAATATTTGAGCGGTTTATTGATAAAACGTGATCAATGCAGGAATCTAAAAATGTTCTGTCGTGCGAAACTAAAATGAACCCTTTCTTACTTTTCAGATATTTTGAAACAACCTCGCGGGATTCAGCGTCTAAATGGTTTGTAGGCTCATCAATAAGTAAAAAATTATTGTCTTTCAGAAATAAAATTGTAAGCAAAACCTTAGTTTGTTCACCATTAGACAAAGTTTTAAACGGTCTTGTTAAAATCTTTTCGTCCATATTTAAAAGCGAAATTTCTCTTTCTAGTTCCCACTGCTGGTAATCTGGATAAATCTCAAAAGCAATTTGGGCTGTATTTTTGTTTTTATCGCTAATTTTAAACGGAAAATAATCAAAATTCACGCTTGCGAAAATTTTACCACTATAATCATAAATGCCTTGCAAAAGCTTCAAAAAAGTTGTTTTCCCTCTGCCGTTTCGGCCGATAAACCCTAGCTTCCAATTGGTATCAAGCGTAAAAGAAACATTTTCAAAAATATTGTCGTAACTGCCGCTGTAGGCAAAAGTTAAATTTGAAACAGTAATTGTAGACATAAAAATAACCTCCAAACAAATACTTTTGCAAGAACATTCAGAATGCGCTGACGTACCTATAGCTGTTTCGTTTTAAAAGCATCTGATTTTTATAACTTTCTCCCAGCCGACGGCTGGGAGAAAGTACACGAATAAATTTACTTTTGAAGACTTTTTTAAAGCGCAACAGCTATAGTTGATAATATCCCCCCCCCCGCAGGCGGCGGGGGAAAAAGAAGGAATTTCAACTATTTGGATACATAACCGATGAGTGAGGAGATGATTGCTGAAATTCAGACTTTTTTTAAGTGTAGCAGCTATATCTAATTTATGTCTAAATCGTCCATATAAAGGTGCCCGTTTTTTATTATATATTCTTTTCGGCCTTGTAAATCTTCCCCCAGGAGTATATCAAATATTCTGGATGTCTTTTCAGCATCGTCCGGCGTTATTTTTATAAGTCTTCTGGTTTGCGGGTTCATCGTAGTAAAATTCATCATGTCGGGTTCGTTTTCCCCTAACCCTTTAGATCGCTGCACATTATATTGGGGGCTTCCTATCTCTTTTATAAACTGATCTTTTTCTTTTTCATCGTAAGCAAAATAAGTTTTACTTTTTGCAGTTATTTCATAAAGCGGCGACTCAGCTATAAACACCTTTCCTTCCTCAATAAGATCGGGAGTGAGGCGGTAAAGCATAGTAAGAATTAAAGTCCTTATTTGAAAGCCGTCCACATCGGCGTCCGTGCAAATGATAACCTTGTTCCACCTGAGTAAATTAATATTAAACGACGGTACGTCTTTACCGGTTTTACTGCTCTTTACTTTTACTCCGCACCCTAAAACTTTAATAAGATCCGTAATAATATCACTTTTAAATATCTTATTATAGTCCGCTTTCAAGCAATTTAGAATTTTTCCCCTTATAGGAATAATTGCCTGAAAGTTAGGGTCTCTTGCTTGTTTGCAAGCTCCGAGAGCGGAATCTCCCTCAACTATAAAAAGTTCTCTTATATTTAAATCCCTGCTCCGACAATCTACAAACTTTGCGACCCTATTTATTACGTCTATATTGCTTGCAAGCTTATTTTTTATATTAAGCCTGGTTTTTTCCGCGTCTTCCCTGCTTCTTTTATTAACTAAAATTTGAGATACAATTTTTTCGGCATCTAATGGGTTTTCTATTAAAAATACTTCTAAATTATGCTTGAGCATATCACAAATTGCGTTTTGAATACCTTTATTTGTAATGGCTTTTTTGGTTTGGTTTTCATAAGAAGTGACGTTAGAAAACGATGATATTACTATTATCAAACAGTCTTCAATATCAGAAAAATTTATTTTACTTTCATTTTTATTGTATTTTCCAAGCTGTTTTATATAATTGTCTATTTGAAAAACAAAAGCACTTTTCACGGCCTTTTCAGGTGCTCCGCCATGCTCCAAATAACTTGAATTGTGGTAATACTCAGCAACACAATTTTTATTTGAAAATGTTAAAGCAACTTCTATTTTTACTTTATATTCCGGTTTATCGTCCCTATCCCGAACCTTTTTTTGCACACTCCAATTTTGAATGGGGATTAAATTATCATTACCGCAAAGCTCATTAATATAATCCGATATTCCGTTTTTATATAAAAATTCAGTTTCTTTAAATTTATCTTTAATTTGATCTCTAAACACAATCTTTATTCCCGGATTTACAATTGCTTGGCGTTTTAATACGTCTAAAAAATACTCCTGAGGCACGTTTATGTCCGTAAAAACTTCTCTATCCGGGCGCCATTTTATTTTCGTACCGGTATCTTTCTTTTCGTACTTTTCTTTTTTAAGCCCTCCGATATTTTCTCCTTTTTCAAATCTTAACTTGTGCCGATAACCGTCGCGTTTTATGTCAACTACCATGTATTCAGACGCGTACTGCGCGGAACAAAGCCCTAAACCATTTAACCCCAGTGAATATTCGTATACTTGCAGACTATCATTATTATACTTTCCCCCGGCATACAGTTCACAAAAAATCAATTCCCAATTAAACTTATTTTCCCGAATATTAAAATCAACAGGTATTCCTCTGCCCAAATCTTCAATTTCAATAGATAAATCTTCATATCTGGTTACTATTATTATTTTCCCGTATCCTTCTCGAGCTTCGTCCAAAGAATTAGACAAAACCTCAAAAATAGCATGCTCGCATCCTTCAACACCATCAGACCCAAATATCACCGACGGACGTTTTCTTACTCTCTCGGCGCCCTTTAGCGAAGATATACTTTCATTATTGTATAATTTTTTTACCACTGGCTTTAAAACATCCTTTTGAAACTATTTGCAGCTGTTACATTTGAAAAAACAAACTCTTGCGTGTGTTTTTTCTTCGCCGTCAGCGGGGGGGGAAGTTATAAAAATTTATATTTTTTAAACTAAACCGCTATAGCATCACGTTTTTAAATGATTTTTACTATATGTATATAATAAAGACTATTTCTCAGTTAAATAATATAAAATATCTTTAAAAAAGTCAATTTAATCTTATTCGGAGAAATTGGCCATGCCTCAAAATAATTGGAATTTTTCCCCCCGCTGGTGGCGGGGGGAAAAAGGGATTTCAACTATTTTGATACATAACCGAAAGATTGCTCGTTATGGGTGGTATTCGCGGTCAATTCTCTGAATATTTCCATCCTTATTAAAAATCGCAACTTGCGCTATTAGCTTATGGCGCGGCGATGAAAGTGTACACACCATAGATACTTTGTCTTGATCAAAATTTCTATGATCATGCCCAACAAAAACACGGGCAAATCTTTCATCAAGTCGTTCCCGAACTTGATCTTCGGTTAATGTATCAACGTCGCTATTCAGCGGGCATAACGAAGGGTCATAATCCCATTCCTCCCTAAAACTAGGTTGGTAGGGGAGCTGGGATTTAGATTGAAGACGATCCCACACAATACATTGGAACGGAGGGCATAAAAATTCTGCAAAAACTTCCGGTGAATGGTGTCTGAATCTTTCTGCTAACAATGCACCCGCTCCTCCGCACGCTAGTTTTGGCGGTGCACTGTGCACAAACAAAACGAGGCCGTTGTCAGATCGTGTTATCGCGGCCATTGGCAATTTTTTCAAACATTCTTTCAGACGAATATCTTGCTGTGTCATTTTTTCATTATTCAGCATCTGCTCTTCCCCAAACGTAAAACCCACCGGTCCTCCAATCATTTCATGATTGCCTCTTAAACAAATTACCTTACCGGGGTATTTTATCGCTAACCCAAAAATCAACACAGCAACACCGGCACTATTTTCATTTTGACCCAATGCCTTTGGGTCTATCATATCTCCCAGTGACACTGCAGAACCACCCTCTTCCAAAGCCTTTTTCGCTTCTTCATACCAAAGTGCCGCTCCACTTCCGTGGGAATGGAAATCTGAACCGATTACTACTCTTCCCCCCATCTCAAATTGCACCACAGGTGGACAGTTATTAACATAAAACTCAAACTTTTCAAGTAAGGTGTTTATTTCTTCTTCTTTCTCTGTAAAATCAACTTTTCGATCCGCCGCCAGTTCTTCTGCTAACCAATCCAGATCTATCGGGCACTTTTGTGCCTTCGGCATTCTGGTAGGACAAAACTCGTTGTCATGATGGTCTTCAGGCGGAATTACCGGTTCTTGGTCATGATGGTCTTCAGGCGAAATTACCGGTTCTTGGTCATCATCGCTGTCAATATGAGAGCCTTCGGGCGGAATTACCAATTCTTGCTCCTCACCGCTGCCAATATGAGGTTCTTTAGGTGAAATTACCGGTTCTTTTACTTCCGGTTTTAAGATATCAACCAGTTTATAAATTCCAAATCCTAAAGCAGCCATTGCCCCCGCACCACCTAACCACCAGAGGGATGTCCCCCCCTTTTTTTCATCTAATTTTAACATAGGTGATTTTTGCGAAATAACTGTTTTTGTTCTGTGTTCCGCTTGCGCCGAAGGTATAAATCCTTGTGCCGCTACCATAATTGCCAACACTGCCGCTAATTTTTTATTTTTCAAAATTAACAATCCTTTCAATTCTTTTTTTAATTTCGTGCTATTTTAATTATAATACAGTTTTCAAATTTTGTCAAGTTGAAATGTAATTTTTAATTTAACTGAATATTTTAAATTACAAGTTCCTTATGTTCAAGCCAACCAATAATGTCGCTATAGCAATTCCACTTGATATTTACTGTGAAATTTTTCAAAATCTGCGAATTATAGCTGCTACGCTTGAAAAACGTCTAATTTTTTTATCACTCTCTCCCCTCGCTGGTGGCGGGGGAGAGACCCCAAAAACCAATTTACTTTTTTCAAGTGTAACAGCTATACTCCTGCGTAGAGTTGCTATAAAGTAAAAAATTATCCGTTTTTACTTACCAAATTTATAAGTTTTATTATAACTATATCAATTATTACTCTCGCGCTTATACTCTTAGTTTTTATTTCCTCGTCTGCCCTCAATAATATATCTATACTTTTTCTTATATTATTTAAATGAATGTTGCCGCAATTATATTTTGCCGATCTAATCTTGTATTCTTTTCCCTTATAATCAAAAAATTTGGGCATTAAACTTTCGGATATCCCAAAATTACGGCAAACTTTAAACCTGTACATGTCCACATATGTACTAGATATAATTGAAAGTACGAGCGTAGGCTCTTCTTTGAACAAAAAAATTTTATCCAAACACTCATAGGCAGACTGTATATTTTTAGATAAAATAAATTTGCATATTTCAAAAACATTGTATTCCAAATTTGCGCATACAATTTTTTCAATGGAATCCCTGCTTATCTCTTTTTCACTTTCAAAACTGCATAGCTTACCCAATTCATTAGAAACAATATCTAAATTTTTCCCACAGCGGCTGAGCACCGCATCCGCATTTTCACTACTAATAATTTTACCGTATTTATTCACTAAACTAATAATTTTATCTTCTATTTCTTTTTTTTCGGTTATTGAGCAATCTATAACATCCCCAACATCTGAAACTAAACTCAAAAACTTTTTCCACTTGGAAGACTTTTTTTCATTTACTTCACAAAAAGGCTGGCTGATAATAATTACCGAAAATTCGGGTATGTTTTTTATAATATCATTTATTTTTTTTATATCAGAGGAATTTAAACCTTCAATATCAATGTTTTTTATCAGGATGCACCTCAAATTTCCGCAAATAGGGTACATATCCAAAGACAAAATAAGTTTGTCTAAATTAATATTCTCTCCGTCTAATTTAATTAAATCAAAATTATTTTTGTTACTTCCTAATAATTTGAATATCAATGTTTGCTCGCATTCTTTCACTATGTACTTATCTTTTCCATACAAAAAGTATATCCTCTGTGTGTTGCTGAAAAATTTTTTTTTGCTAATATCTTTGTACGTTATCCTTGGCATTAATTTCCCTCCGCTATTTTATACATCCCTGTTTTTTTAAACCTTAATTTTACATTTCCGCTTGTGCCCGCATAAAAATTATTTATATTATGATAATTAATTTTATTTTTTAAAGTACTGTATGCTTTTTTATTACTGCAAAATATGATATCTTTTATTCCTTTTATATCGCTGAAATTGTTCGGAAGGCCACTGGAAATTAATATACTTGCATTTCTGAATTTCTCGGGTATTTTTAAAATATCGCCTCCCTCTAAGCAACACAATATCTTTTTGTCATACACTTCCATATAAAGCCAAGGCTTGTTTTCCACTTTAAAAACAAACACATTAATGTCATTATACACGCTAAATCTAAAACTTTTATCAAATAAATATTTTTGGCACTTAAAACTATTTACCATCCGAGCTTCCTCATCAAACTCATACTTATCGGGAACTATCATATACTTTGCGCCATATTCATCCATTACTTTATTTACGGTTTTAAAGTGTTCAGAATCAAAACCGGGAAGTATGAAAAAATCCAGTTTATAAGAGTTTATATTATAAAGATAATCAGATATATCTTTATATTTTGGATAATCTCCGCAGCAATATATTACTATATTTTTCCTATTCTTAGACAGCACAGCGCTGAAATTATCCGAAGAATCCAAAACCGATACTACAACATCGTCTGCTTCAAAAAATCTGCTGCATAAACAAAGAATTACTAAAATATTTGATATCGACAGTAAAACTATTTTTACGTATTTGCGAAATTTATCTGATATAAAAGTAATTCCCAAAACTAATATGCTGATTAATAAAAATAATTCTATAAAATGGTACCCTAAAAAAATTCTTAAAAAGGAAATTTTTGCAAGAAAACCGCAAATACAATCCATATATTTGATTATACATAAATTAACAATGCCCGATAACTTCCAAATTGGAATAGGAAATAAAACATATAAAATCACACAAATAAATGAATTAAATATTAATAGCGGTATAAACGGCAAAATAAGCATATTGGATATAAATGCGCTTAAATATATTTTTTTAAACACCACTGCACACAGGGGAAGGGTAAATAAAATAACCGAAACGGTTAAAGAAACGGATTCTAAAATATATTTAATCACTTTATTTTCTGTTTTAAAACTCTTTTGCAAGTAAAAAAGCACCTTGGGGTGAAGAACGATTATTCCGAGTGTAGACAAAAAAGAAAGCCATAAACTTATGCTCCCACCTATATTGGGATTAATAAAAGAAATAATTAATATTGATATTCCCAAAGAGTTTAATGAATCGCTTTGCCTATGTATAGCCAGCCCAATCAGGTATATTATGGACATTATTCCGGCCCTCACAACTGACGGCGTAAAACAGCTGACAGACATAAATAAAAAAACGCCTGCTGCTGATAATATAGCAGACAATCGCTTATTTATTCTAAACCTTAATAAAATAGACAAAATCATTTGAGAAATTATAGTAACATGTACGCCTGATACAGCTAAAATATGATATACCCCGGAAGAAAGAAAGTTATTCTTTATCCTGTCGGGCATATTATGTCTATCACCAAATATTATTCCGTTTACTACTGAGGAATACTCTCCTGAAAACATTCTTCTGTAAAGTGACATAATGTTTCTTCGAATATTTAAAGAATAATAGTAAAGTGATGAATGATCAGAATCATTTATTATAACCGGAGAATCTGTATATTCTAATAAATATCCGCTCAAATATATTTTTTTTGAAAAATTATATTGTTTAAACGTATTTGACTCAAAATTATTGTAAGAATATGTGTGAATACTGACTGTTACGTTGTCATAAATGTCTGAAGGTAAAGCTTCATAACTTGAAATAGCCATTTTAAAATTTTTGCTATCAGGCGCCTCTTTAATATTTTCTACATTTAAAATATAATAAAATTTATCATCTTGTTTGTAAGGCAGTTCACAAATTTTTCCGGTAACGGTTAGGTCTTTATCATATAAAGTTTGAGTCGGAACTATAAAATTATAATAATTTATCAAGTATCCGCAAGACGCGACAATGCATGACAAAAATATGGTCGGTAAAACTTTATCTTTTCTTGCATTTTTAAAAATCAAAGAAAAAATTTCAAAAACAACAAAAAACGACAAAAATACCCAATACCAATCAGCCGGAGCAAAAGTAAAGATTGTAAGCGTAATTAAATATGTAAATCCAATTATCGCAAACAATCTTTTCATACGTTGTAATCTCCCGGAAAATCTTTATTTGTAGCTGTTGCTTTTGAAAAAAGCCCCCCGCAATTTTCCTTCGCGCTGCGAGCGTGGGGGAAAGCTATGAAAAAATTAAACGTTTTTCAAGGGCATTAGCTATACTAAAAGCTTTTTGAAACAGTGGTATTTTTGTTTTCCCACCCGCCGACTCGCGGGGGGAAAAACGTTAATAATACCACGTTTCTAAGCGAGTGGGAAAGCCATGAAAATTAAACATTTTTCAAGGGGCACTAGCCTATACTAAAAGCTTTTTGAAACAGTGGCATTTTTGTTTCCCCCCCGCCTTCGACGGGGGACAGAGGGGACAGAAACGTAAGTAATACCACGCTTCTAAATTACCCTGGAGGCCAGCGCATATCTCTTCCGCCTAAAATATGAAAGTGCAAATGGTTAACAGTTTGACCGGCTTTTTCCCCGCAATTACTTACTAATCTATATCCATTTTCTATTCCAAATTTTTTGGCTATTTTGGGTAAATGTTTAAATATGTGGGAAACCGCATTACAATTACTTTCATTTATGTGGTCCAGCGACTGTATATGGTCTTTAGGTATCGCAAGCAAATGCACCGGCGCTTGAGGATTTAAATCGTGAAATATTACTATTTTATCGTCTTGATACTCAATATCAGCTTTGATTTCTCCGCACGCTATCTTACAAAAAATGCAATCCATACAATCCCTGCCTTTTAAATGCGGTCGTGTCTCAAAATAATTGAAATCTCTTCCTTTCCCCCCCGCCCTGGGCGGGGGGAAAAGATATTATCAACTAATTTGACCCATCACCTTCAAATGCTGCCTAGGTTTTGATTTTATACTCTGAGTATATCATTTGTCAAATATAGCTGCATTTGAAAAAAGTAAATTTGTCCGCACGGTCTTTCCCTGCCGGCAGCGTGAAAAGAGTGGTAAAAAATTAAACATTTTTCAAGGGCGTTAGCTATAGAAAAGTATAAATTTCAGCAATCATCGCCCCGCTGACTCGCGGGGGAAAGGACAAAAACGTCACTATTTGAAAAGGTTTTTACTATAATATGACTCTTTTCAAAAGAAACAGCTATAGCGTTTGCCAAATTATTAGGCCTAGATCGTAGGTCGCGCCATAAAATAGTTGAAATTCCATCTTTCCCCTCCGCCTATGGCGGGGGGGAAAGATATTATCAATTGATTTGGACCACCACCAGATCGTATTGGCGCATTTATTATTCGACTGTTTCAGAAATACCGCGTAGTTGATCATAAAATTGTTGACTGATGTCTAAACATTGTGATGCCGATGTATATTTGGGATCAAGCGGATTACTCGAAATACCGAAGCCACCTTTGAAAAATTCTACAGTATAAACTCCTTTTATAGCGTTAATATCCTCGCGTTCTAGTAGTGGTAACAATTCAGAAGGATTAGCACAACATGTGAATTTTACTTTTGGCATAAACAACATTCCTTTCAATCTACAGTTGCTGCATTTGAAAAAAGTAAATTTGTTTGCACGGTCTTTCCCTGCCGGCAGCGGGGAAAGAGTGGTAAAAAATTAAACATTTTTCAAGGGCGTTGGCTATATATTTTCGATTTTGAGTTTTTTGCACATTTTTAAAAATATATACTGCAAAAATGTCAAAGCCCTATTGATATTGTATATAAATATACGCAAAATGTCAATATTTTTTTGCAAATGCTGCAAATTTTAGCTACGCTTTAAAAATTGAAATTTTTTTATTTTCCCTCCGCCTACCGGCGGGGGGGATATTATCAATTAATTTGGGACACAACCTGATTCCTGCATGATAGTTTCAAATTCACTTCCATTAATTTTTTCTTTTTCTATTAAAGTTTTTGCTACTTGATGCAGTTTGTCTATGTTGCTTTGTAATATCTTTTCTACTTTAACGTAGCATTCATTAACTATGCGGCGTATCTCTTCGTCTATTTCAGAAGCGACTTTTTCAGAATAGTTTTTGACGTGACCCATATCTCTTCCTATGAAAATTTCATTATGATTTTCCCCATACGAAATAGGGCCGAGTTTATCGCTCATACCATATTTAGTAACCATAGATTTTACCGTACCGGTAGCGCGTTCAATATCATTTGACGCCCCGGTAGATATATCATCAAAAATTATAGCCTCGGCCACTCTTCCGCCCAAAAGCGTTACTACATGTTCAAGCATTTTATTTTTGGAAACATAAACTTTGTCTTTCTCCGGAAGCGACATGGTATACCCGCCGGCCATTCCTCTGGGTATTATTGAAATTTCATGCACTTTATCCTGAGTTTTACAAAAATATGTTGCTATTGCGTGGCCGCTTTCGTGGTAAGCTGTTATTTCCTTTTCATCCGGCGTTATAACTCTGGATTTTTTTTCCGTTCCCATAACCACTTTAATTGTGGAATCTTCTATTTCTTTCATAGTAATTTGCTTTAAATCTTTTTTGGCGGAAAGCAGCGCCGCTTCGTTTATAAGATTTTCCAAATCCGCGCCGGTAAATCCGGAAGTCGTCTTTGCAATCGTCCTTAACTTAACATCCGGTGCAAACGGTTTGCCTTTTGCGTGTACTCTTAGTATTTCCTCTCTGCCTTTCATATCCGGATAATTCACAACAACATGTCTGTCAAATCTTCCGGGTCTCATAAGAGCCGGGTCTAAAATATCGGGCCTATTTGTGGCGGCTATCATTATAACGCCTTCGTTGACGCCGAAACCATCCATTTCTACTAAAAGCTGATTCAGTGTTTGCTCTCTTTCATCATGCCCTCCACCCAGTCCCGCTCCTCTTTGGCGTCCTACGGCATCTATTTCATCTATAAATATTATGCACGGAGAGTTCTTTTTGGCTTGTTCAAAAAGACTTCTTACCCTTGAGGCACCAACTCCCACAAACATTTCCACAAAATCAGAACCTGATATTGAAAAAAAAGGTACCCCCGCTTCTCCGGCAACTGCCCTTGCAATTAACGTTTTCCCCGTTCCCGGAGGACCAATCAATAAAACTCCTTTCGGAATTCTTGCCCCAAGATCGTTATATTTTTTAGGATGTTTTAAAAATTCTACTATTTCCGAAAGTTCTTCTTTTTCTTCATCCGCGCCGGCTACATCGTCAAAAGAAGTTTTTCTTTTTTCGTCAGAAAGGTTTTTTACTTTAGCTTTTCCGAACCCAAACTGACGTCCTCCATCTCCCATAATTGACATTCTCCTCATAAAAAACCACGAAAACACTCCCAAAAGTAACACCGGCATAAGGATAAACGTCAAAATATTGGTAATCCAAGAGATTTCAGCAGCTTTTATTAAATTATATGTCATTGGGAAATTTGGATTTTCTTTATTATATTCATTAACATATTCTTTTATATCGTTATAAATTAAATTCACGCTTGGCGCGGAATAAAATATAATCTCGCCACTGGAAAGTTTTATTTCCATATCGCCCGACCCAAGGTTCATACTATACTCTATAACTTCATGTTTGCGAAATTTATCAACAACTTCAGAATAATTATACGCTTTTTTCGGCAATACTCCATTTATTAAAGCTACTATTATTATTACCAGTATAGGTAACCCTAAAAAAGCTATTATATTTCTTACTATTTTTTTGTTTTCCAACTCACGTCACTCCTTAGGCGAATAAAAACGCATCTACCGGCCGTGTACTTTACGGCCGTGTCTCAAAATATAGCTGTTATGATTTAAAACAGTCCTCAAAAGTAAATTTATCCTTGTACTTTCTCCCAGCCGACGGCTGGGAGAAAGTTACAGAAATCAGACGCTTTTCAAACGGAACAGCTATAGTTGAAATTCTATCTTTCACCCCCGCCTATGGCGGGGGTGAAGATATTATCAATTAATTTGGACTACTACCTACTTTACTGCTGAGTACACCTACAAAAGGAAGATTCCTATACTTTTCGTTACAATCAAGCCCGTATCCTACCACGAATTCATTGAGTATTTTTTCACCGACATAATCCGCGCATATATTTGACCTTCGAGCTTCAGGTTTATCAAGAAGGGCACAAAGTTTTATACTCTTAGGATTTCTCGACTTTAACATCTCCAGTATATAACTAAGAGTTTTTCCGCTGTCCAATATATCTTCCACGACCAGAACGTCATACCCCATAATGGGAATATCCAAATCTTTTAAAATCCTGACTTCCCCGCTGCTTTCAGTTCCTGTATAACTTGAAACCTCCATAAAGTCTATCGTACATGGTATGCTGATTTTTCTCATAAGGTCGGACATAAAAACCACAGAACCCTTCAATACGCTAATCATCAAAAGATTCTTGTCTTTGTACTCCAGGCTTATTTTTTTACCAAGTCTACTTACGGTTTCCGATAAATGTTCTTCGCTCAGCAAAACTCTGTCAATACCGTCTATCATTTATACTTTCTCCTTTTAAAATTAAAGCTACATTTTGTGTACTTTCGTCTATCTTAAAAGCTTCGGACCCTCCCACTTCGTATATCCAAATAATCTGATTCCCGACTCCAATCATTGGAATCTTATATCTATCATTTGGCGAAATTTTAAGTTCACTGAATAATTTTTTTATCGACTTGGTAACCCCTCTGTTTATTGGGGTAAAAACATCTTTTTCACGGCGATTTCTAAAAACACTATTCTTTGGGATTTTATCATAGTCGAGCATTCCGACTATATTATTTTTTTCTTTGGCTTTGAAAACATTAAATCCTTCCCTTTTTACCACCTTAATTATGAATATTATTCCCAAAGGTGTCAAGAAATTTATATTTTTTAATTTATATTCCCACTTTATACTTTTTTCATCTTGCGGGCTTTTTTTATATAAAATATTCCCGCTTATACAAATTTGAATACCACTGCGTAAAGTAATGCATCCGTTTTTATTATCGGAAATCATTTCTGATATTAAATTTACGTGTTTGCATTCAAGATTTTTTTTATTTGATAAATTTTCAAGAATTTTATATATAACTCTGTTCTTAACAGAAGGCGGTAACTTTTCAATGGCTTCGATATTATATTCATGTTTTTCACTTGAAATTACAGTCTTTTTATACGCCGTTTCCGAAATATTTTCTAAATAATTTTTATCTTCTGCCACACTGCCTAAAAATCTTTTAAAACACTTTTCAAAAGAAGGATTAATGCGTTTAAGCACTGGCATTATTTCCAGCCTTATCTTATTTCTATTATAATCTTTGCAGCTGTTTGAGCTGTCATATACATATTTTAGATTATATTCTCTGCAATAACTTTCAGTTTCACCCTTACTAATATAAATTAAAGGACGAATAATTTTGCCCCTAACAGCGGGTATGCCACAAATTCCATTAATAGAGCACCCGCGAATCATATTTAAAAACACAGTTTCTATACTATCGGATAAAGTATGAGCTGTAGCTATTTTTGCTTCTGATTTTTCGGCAATATTATTAAATATTCGGTATCGCATATTTCTTCCGCATTCTTCTATACCTGTTTTTGTTTCTGAAGATATTTTAGGAATATCAATTTTTTCTAAGTAGAACGGAACACCGATCTTTTGGCAAAACTCCCGAACAAAATTTTCATCTCTATCCGCTTCACTGCCCCGCATACAATGATTTATATGTACAGCAGAAACTTGCACATTGTGTGTTTTTTCGCAGGTATTTAAAAAATGCAGCAAACACACAGAATCCGATCCCCCGGATACCCCTACTAAAATTTTATTCGTACCCTGAAACATTCCAAATTCTTCAATCGCGCTATGTATCTTATTGCTAATACTCAACTCGGTTTTCCTCTCTAGCCGTAAATTTCATAAACTCTCCCTGCCAGAATAGTGGTACAGATCTGGTTTCACCGTGCCGGTTTTTTGCTACTATGCATTCCCCGTCATTTATATTGGCATTTTCATCAACATCAGCCGAAGGATAATACCCTTTTCTATATAAAAATAATACAATATCCGCGTCTTGCTCAATGGAGCCTGAATCCCTGAGGTCGGAAAGCACCGGCCTATGATCGGTGCGCTGTTCACTGGCTCTTGAAAGCTGAGATAAAGTTACAACCGGGACGTCTAATTCTTTAGACATTATTTTCAAATTCCTAGTAATTTCAGAAATTTCTTGTACTCGGTTATCTATTCTTTTAGCGCCGGACATCAATTGCAAATAGTCTATTAAGACTAAATCTATTTCATTTAAACGTCTGAGTTTTGATTTCATTTCCGGAATAGTCATATTTGGAGTGTCGTCAATATATATTTGTGATTTAGAAAGTCTGTCGCCTGCTTCTATTAGCCTTTCCCATTCCTCTTCATTAAGATTACCCAATCTTAGTTTTTGAGACGGCACCATGCTTTCCATAGATAATATTCTGAACGCTAACTGTTCTTTGGTCATTTCAAGCGAAAAAAAAGCTACCTTTTTTTCTTCTTTTAACGCTACACTTTGGGCAATATTAAGAGCAAAACTTGTCTTCCCCATACCTGGCCTTGCGGCCAGCAGTATCAAATCCGACTTATTAAGACCCATTATAACTCTGTCAAGATCACCAAGGCCAGTGGAAATCCCCGGTATGCCTTTTGAATCACTCGAAACTAAAGTATCTAATCTGTCAAATGTTTGTAAAATGATTTCGTTAATACGTTGAAGTCCCTTTATTTCTTTGCCTTTTCTAATGTCAAAAATCTTTTGTTCAGCAGAATCAAGTAATTCAGACGAGCTAAGATCATTTGCAGAAATCTCTTCGATGATTTCTTTAGCGGTTTCCGCTAAAACTCTTATGTTGTATTTGTCTTTTATTATATAAGCATATGTTTCCGCATTAGAAATTGACGGCACTAAATTGATCAAATCTAAAAAATAGTTGCGATAAGCGTCTTTATCTATGTCGCCTGATTTCTGAAGTAAATTAAGTACGGTTACAAAATCAATTGGCTGACCGTTTATAAACATATCTATTATGGTTGAATATATGAATTTATGATTAGCTGAATTAAAATACTGCGAATTAGGAATTATTTCCGCAACTCTGTCAAGGCACTTAGAATCCAATAAAATAGCCCCTAAAACAGACTGCTCCGCCTCTAAACTGTAAGGTAATTCATTCATTATACACATTCCTAATATAACATTAAATTTGTTGAAAATCCGGTGGTGGCCCAAATTAGTTGATAATATCTTCCCCCACTGGGGGAAAAAAGAAGAAATTTCAACCATTTTGAGACATGGCCGAAAACCCGGCATGAACCAATATAGCTGTTTTACTTGAAAAAAGCACACTCATTTGTGCACTCTTTCCCCGCGATCTCGCGGGGAAAGGGTTACAAGAGTTTATATTTTTTAAGTTAAATCACTATACACATATAGCAAAAATCATTTAGAAATGTAGTATTATTTTACGTTTTTCCTCCGTCGAAAGAGGATGCGAAAGCAAAAATATAAATATTTTAAAAGATTTTTACTACAGCTAGTAAATTCTATCGCATTAAAAGTAAAAGTACAATAAAAAATTATTTTAGAACACGGTAATTTAATTTTGTTGCCGAATGTAATATTTTAAAAGATGAACGCATTACAGATATAGCTGTTTCGTTTGAAAAGCGTCTGATTTTTATGACCTTCTCCCAGCCGACGGCTGGGAGAAGGTACATGAATAAATTTACTTTTGAGGACTGTTTTAAATCGTAACAGCTATAGTTTTATTTTTATTATTTTGCAAATTAGGCCTTGAAAATTTTAAATTTGCTTATTTTATGTTCTAAAAAATTAATTTAAAATCTAAATATTATAAATTAATGATAAAATTAAATTACCGTAATTTTTCAAAAACATATTGACATTTCATTGATTTAATATTATAATTATAAATAAAATTTTAAGGAGAAAAATTATGAAAAAGAATAAATTAAAAGTTTTTATTAGTGATGCTTTACTGTTATTGATCCCCCGATTAAACCTAGCGCGTAACTATACGGCATAAGCAGTAGTTTTCGAGCCGAAGAATCCGCAAATCTTATCAGGCTTTAGTTGTACAGATTTCAAGTGCGAACGTAC
>JAISWM010000073.1 GCA_031270785.1 Oscillospiraceae bacterium | reverse complement strand
TTAAAGCCGAACGTGAAGTAGCCGATGCCAAATATGAGCAATATTGTCAGCTGATGAGGCGGAGGCCAATGCCGCACTAGCTGAATCCGAAGCTAATGCCGCACTTGGCAAAAAATTGCCGACGGGAACAATGGCAGCGGCGGTAGCAGGTGCAGTAATTGGAACGATATGCTTAATCAGAAACTGGTTTGTAAATAATCGGCCACAAAGCTTACCAAATAATTACGAAATAAAAACGTGACATTATACTGATTTCAATTATAAATATCAGTTTGTATCCGTTACTTCCCCAGGACAAACGCATGAATGTGTTTTTGCACAAAAATTTCTATTCGGATTCTAGAAAAACATTATCATACACCTTCAAAATGGCTTAAATTCATTTTGTAAAAATTCCGAAAATCAGGTTTTCTTATAATTTTTTGTACAATTTGTATGTTCATGCGTTTGTCGTGGTTACTTTCCCCGCCTACAGCGGGGGGAAAGTAAATCAAACACACATCAGATTTTTAATTAGAAATAGTATTATAACAATTTGTTCTCAACTTTATTTTATTAGAAACAAGCTCAATTCGCTGTTAAACTGCTTTGTTAAAATACATTAAAATTGTGAATAAATAGTCGATTTTTTATGCATTCCTATATTTTTTTGTTTTTTATTTAAAAATTTGTAAATATTTGTTGATTTACTATAAACATTTATGCTACAATTAAATTCGTATATTTATTGTACTGAGAGTATTTAATACTTTTTGGGGAGAATTTTTGCCTTGGAGTTTAATCATAAGACTGTAATGCTAAAAGAAACTACAGACTTCCTTAAAATAATTCCGAAAGGCATATATGTTGATGGTACAGCCGGAGGTGGCGGTTTATCGATTAACATAGCAAAAAAGTTAGATTCGTGTTCCGGAAAGCTTGTGTGTATAGATCAAGATCCCGATGCAATCAAGGAATGTCGTTGCCGGTTAAGCTGTTATAAAAATGTAATTTTAGTAAATGAAAACTTTGTCAAAATGAAAAATATATTAAATAATTTGAATATCGGCAAAGTAGACGGCATAGTATTGGATTTGGGGGTATCTTCATATCAACTGGACGAAGCTCAAAGAGGTTTTTCATATAAAAAGGAAGCAAAGCTTGATATGAGAATGAGTAAATCGGGTTTATCCGCTTTCGAGATTGTAAATGAGTTTGAACCTGAGGAGCTGTCGCGCATTATAAAGGTTTACGGAGAAGAAAAGTATAATAAAAATATTGCGAACGCAATTTTTTTGCAAAGAAAAAAAAATCCCATTGAATCAACCACACAGCTTGCAGATATAATCAGTAGTTGCGTGCCGTTTTCATATAAAAAAAAGGGGCACCCCGCCAAAAAAACTTTTCAAGCAATTAGAATATATGTTAACTCTGAACTTGAAAACCTGGAAAAAGGACTTGACTCATCTGTTGATTTATTGAAAAAAGATGGCAGGTTGTGCGTAATAACATTCCATTCGCTTGAAGATAGAATAGTTAAGCATAAAATGTTTGATTGGTCGAAACCCTGTAATTGTCCGCCGGATTTTCCTATTTGTACATGCGGGCAAGTCCCTAAGGCGGAAATTGTTACAAAAAAACCCATTTTACCGTCAGATACTGAGGTTAAAGAAAACAACAGGAGCAGAAGCGCTAAGCTTAGAGTGTGCCAAAAAATAGTTTGAAGGTGTTAATACAATGTATAATATAAATTCGGCTTATGATTTTTCGGCTTTCGAAGAAAGAAAAGTCCGAAAACAAGAAAGAATTATAAAGTTTCCGCATAAAAAGCGAAAAAAACGTGCGGAACTCAGGGCTAAGATGGCTCTGGGGATGAGTTTTTTATCGATATTTTTAGTAGCAGCGTCAGTTTGCACGTTCTTTATATACGGGCAAGTTATGCTTACTGAACTTACTGAAGAAATTGAAACAGTATCAAAAAAGCTCACTGAAAGTGAAAGTATCTATACTCAACTTAAAATGAAAAAAGATGCTTTGCATTCTTTAAATTTCACTCAAAACGCTAAAGAAGATATTAATAAGTGCATGCTGAGTGAAAATTATGTAAAAGAAAATATTGTGCCGGAAAAGGACGTAGCGGAAATAAAATAAAAAGCAAGTGCACACGCGTATGTCCACGGTAATTTAATTTTGTAATATTTATGATAAAATGTAACAGGTGATAAAAATGATGTTACATTTATTGTGGGACTATTTGCAAAAAGTCAAACTCACGAAAAAATTTCATGGATACTATTACAATCCACTAAAAATGCTATTTATCTGGATTTGTGGGACAATGTGCGGACAGAAAACGAGGTCGCGCCATAAAATAGTTGAAATCCCTTCTTTCACCCCCGCCATAGGCGGGGGTGAAAGATATTATCAATTAATTTGAACCACCACCCAATCGACGACGGCGTATGAAGATACTCCTAGGAAATTTTGATGCAAAGCCATTTTTTTAAGTGATGCATTTTTCGGTTGTGGGTCAAAATAGTTGAAATTTTTTCTTTTTCCCCCCGCCATAGGCGGGGGTGAAAGATATTATCAATTAATTTGGGCCACTATCCGTTTTTCGATAGTTTGCGCTCTGTGAAGTTTACGGACAGGTCTATTGTAGATGCCACGATAGCTATGCATAAAAAAATGCGGATCTTAGAAAAAAAACGAATAAAAAAATTTCTAGCAATTTTAAAACCATTAGTTAATGATCCAACACAAACTCTGCAGC
>JAISWM010000098.1 GCA_031270785.1 Oscillospiraceae bacterium | reverse complement strand
AAAAGAGAAATTATTACTGCGATAGAAATACAAATTAATAATTTGATATGATGAATAAAAATATTATATTCTTGCAATACCCGATGAGCTTGGTAATTTAATTGTGAATGTTCGCGTTGTTTATGTGATTGAATGCTTTTTTATAAAATTTATAATATAGCTGTTACGATTCAAAACAGTCCTCAAAAGTAAATTTATCCGTGTATTTTCTCCCGGCCGTCGGCCGGGAGAAAGTCATAAAAATCAGACGCTTTTCAAACGGAACAGCTATACTTGAAAGCGCAAATTTGCGAATGATATTGGATTATGTTGCAAAATATAGCTGTTACGATTCAAAACAGTCCTCAAAAGTAAATTTATCCGTGTACTTTCTCCCAGCCGACGGCTGGGAGAAAGTTATAAAAATCAGATGCTTTTCAAACGAAACAGCTATACTTGAAAGCGCAAATTTGCGGATGATGTTGGATTATGTCGCAAAATATGGTGATGGGTCAAATTATTTGATAATATCTTTTTCCCCCCGCCCGAGGCGGGGGGGAAAGAAGGGATTTCAATTATTTTGAGACATGACCAAATTTTGATGCAAAGCCATTTTTTAAGTGATGCATTTTTCGATAATTTGTGCTCTGTGAGATTTACGGACAGGTCTATTGTAAAGCGTAACGGCTATAGTTGAAACTCCCACCCGCTATCTAGCGGGGGGAAAACAAAAATGTCACTGCCTAATACGCTCGCAATACACGCAGCTGTACTTCCTGCTTTGAGGGTCTATAAGTTTAAAGATATGGTCTATTTCAGGCTCTGCGAAAGTTATACAATTGGTATTTTTACAAAACACTATGTTTTTTATATATTTCGGGGGCTTTACATCGAAAATTTTAGAAATATTTTTGTTTTGTATAATATTTATTGTTATATTGGGGCAAAAATACCCTATTATGTCAGCATTAATATCTGTTTTATCCAGGATCTTTATCATATCTTTTTTTCCCATTTTTTGGCTGTCTATATTTTTTATAATAATGCAAGGGCAATCAATACTGTCAAGTTTTAAAAGACTATATAATTCCAGACCCTTTCCTGCGCATATATGGTCAATTATAATTCCGTTTTCTATTTTTTTAACTTCCTGCATTCTATTCTATCTCCAAAAGTTTTAATATCAGTGCCATGCGTATATATTTTCCGTTTAATACCTGTTTGAAGTAGCAAGCCCTCGGATCGGCATCTACGGCGGTTTCTATTTCATTGACACGCGGTAAAGGATGCATAATGCAAAGGTCTTTTTTGGCGCTTTTTAATTTGTTTAATGTTAAAATATATGAATTATTCAAGGATTCGAAATCTTGGGCACCAGTGAACCTTTCTTTTTGCAGCCTTGTCATATAAAGTATATCTAATTCCGGCATGACGCTTTCAAGGTCATTTGCTTCTATGCACTCTATATGGTTTTTGTTTATATAATTGCTGATCATGTAACTTGGCAAATTAAGATTTTCGGGCGATATTAAAATTATTTTTACGTTTTTATGGCGGCAAAGTGTTGATATTAAAGAGTGAACTGTCCTCCCGAACTTTAAATCTCCGCAAAATCCTATCGTAAAATTATTAAGTCTTTTCTTTTCAAGGTATACTGTCATGAGGTCTGTTAAAGTTTGAGTGGGGTGATTATGCCCTCCGTCCCCTGCGTTTATTACGGGCACAGCAGCGTTCATAGACGCTACTAACGGCGCGCCTTCTTTAGGGTGGCGTATTACCATAATGTCTGAATAACAGGAAATTACTTTTGCGGTATCTGAAACGCTTTCTCCTTTAGCAGCGGAAGAACTCTGAGCGTCTGAAAACCCTATAACATTGCCGCCAAGTTCATACATGGCCGCTTCAAAACTAAGCCTTGTACGCGTGGACGGTTCAAAAAATAATGTGGCCATCTTTTTATATTTACATTTTTCTAAGTACCTTGAAGGGTCATTTTTTATTTTTATTGCGGTTTCTATTAAATTAAATATTTCATCTAAAGATAAGTCCAAAATGTCAATTAAATTTTTCATTTTGGCCTCCTATCCAGCTTTCGTCTGATGGATTATCTCTAAAAGAAATTAATTTTTGAATATCTTCTTTATTTATATACCCTTCGTCGGATGCTACTTGAGCGACACAATCAAAGTCCGTAAGGCTGATATTTTTTATGTTGGCACCCAAAAAATTTTCAATACTTTTTTTCATGTTATATGTAAATATACTTACTATCCCCATAACGTCTGCTTCAGCTTTTCTAAGTACGTTCACAACCTCTGCGGCGCTTCCGCCCGTAGAGATTAAATCTTCCACCACCACTATTTTTTGCCCTTTTTCCACTTTGCCTTCAATTTGATTTTTTCTGCCGTGATCTTTAGAACCCGCTCTTACATATCCCATAGGAACGTTTAAAATATGCGCCGCAATTGCGGCATGGGCTATTCCCGCTGTGCTTGTTCCCATTAAAGCTTGCGCACCGGGGTAGTTTTCATTAATTAATTTCACAAGGCCGTTTTCAATATTATTTCTTACATCAGGGTACGCTAAAGCAAGCCTGTTATCGCAATATACGGGGCTTTTAATTCCGCTTGCCCATATAAACGGTTCATTGGGTCTGAAAAATATAGCTTTAATTTTAAGAAGATCTTTTGCAATGCTTTCTTTCATATTTTTACTCCTAAACCTAAAAATTCGTCCAGACTTTTTTTGTATACCGAAACAGGATCTTCAGATGCGGTAATTGGTCTTCCGATAACTATATAGTCAGAACCTGCTTTTTTAGCTTCCGAAGGCGTCATTACGCGGGCTTGATCGTCTTTAATGCATCTGCCGCTGCTCTTGAAAAAGCGCGCTTGCCCGTATGCCCTCTCCTCGCCCGCAGCGGGGAGAGAACCATGAGAAATCACGCACTTTTCAAAAGTATCAGCTACACTATCTTTAAATCTTATTCCGGGTGTTACGGTTATAAAGTCTTCACCGCATATTTTATGCACTTTTTTCGATTCATGCGGTGAGCATACAACGCCGTCTAATCCGGACTTTTTTGCATTATACGCATAGTGCATTACAACCTCGTCAATAGGTTTGTCAATTAATAAATCTTTTTGCATATTTTTTTGGTTTATAGATGTCAGCTGAGTAACCGCGATTAGTATTGGTTTTGTTCCGTCTTCTCTTATAATTCCTTCTAAAGCCGCTTTCATCATTTCTGATGTTCCGCTCGCGTGAAGGTTGCACATATCTATGTTAAATTTGGCTATAACACTCATAGTTCTTTTTACGGTATTGGGTATATCATGAAGTTTTAAATCCAGAAATATTTTATGCCCTCGTGCCCTTATTTCTTTTACTATTTCAGGCCCTTCTGAATAATAAAGTTCCATACCTATTTTTATAAAAGGTTTAATATCCTTAAATTTATCTAAAAATAAGAATGTATCCTCTTTTGCAGGAAAGTCGCAAGCTATAATTACATCTTTCCCCACTAATGCGCCTCCCCGATAATATCTTCTAAACTGTTTATGCCATATTTTTGCATAGCGGAAGGTAAATCCTCCACAATATTTTTGCATACATACGGATCAATAAGGTTTTGCGCCCCGATTTGTACGGCCGAGGCCCCCGCAAGCATCATTTCCAGTACGTCTTCCGCGTTTGATATTCCCCCTATGCCTAAAATAGGGATTTTTACGGCTTCATATACTTTGTATACCATCTGAAGCGCTATAGGTTTGATTGCTTTGCCTGAAAATCCCCCTATTTTATTGGCAATTACAGGTTTTTTTGTTTTTAAGTCTATTCTCATTCCCATAGAAGTATTTATCATACTTATACCGTCTGCTCCTGCGTCCTCGCATGCCTTTGCAATAGACACTATATCAGTTACATTTGGTGATAATTTCATGTAAATAGGCTTTGCGGTTACTTTTTTTACTTCTTTGGTTACTTTAAACGCAGACTCCGGAAAGGTACCAAAACTCATTCCTCCCCCGTGAATGTTCGGGCAGCTTATGTTTACTTCAAACCATCCGATTTGTTCTTGGTCGCTGAGCCTTTGGCATGTGTAAACATACTCTTCCAGTGAAAATCCGCTTACATTTGCAATTACGGGTTTAAAAAAACACTTTTTGAGTTTTGGAAGTTCCTCACTTATTACTTTTTCTACACCAGGGTTTTGCAGCCCGACGGAATTTATTATTCCTTCTGCGCATTCCGCTATTCTGGGTGTGGGATTACCGAATCTTTCTTCTTTTGTGGTTCCCTTAAACGAGAATGTTCCAAGGCAGTTTATATCATAAATGTTCGAAAATTCGTGCCCGTACCCAAATGTGCCGCTGGCCGGTATTATGGGGTTATCTATGAAAATACCGCTTAAATTAATTTTAGTATTTACCATATGATTTCCTCCCTCTCAAGTACGGGGCCTTCTTTGCAAATTCTTTTATTTCCGTATTTAGTCTTGCACGAACACCCCATACACGCTCCGAACCCACATCCCATGCGTTCTTCAAAACTGTATTGCCCGCTTGTTTTGGCCACGTTTTCTATGGCTTTAAACATCGACATAGGGCCACAAGTATAAAAATAAGTATAGTTTAAATTTTTTATAATATCGGCAGTAAATCCTTTTTCCCCATAGCTTCCGTCGGCTGTACATATGCAAACTTTCGCGCCTAAGCTTTTAAACTCTTTTTCATAAAAAACTTCCTCTTTAGTGTTAAATCCCAAAACAACTTGCAAGTCTTTTCCGCAGGAAATAAGTGTTTTACAAAGGTTATACAGCGGAGGAATTCCTCCCCCTCCGCCTATTAACAAAGGATTCGCGCCGCTTTTTGAAGTATCATACCCGTTTCCCAGGCCGGTTAAAATATCGAGGGAATCCCCGCTTTTTAAATTTGACATTTCCCCCGTGCCTTTTCCAACCACTTTATAAATAATTGTAATATTTTTTTCATCGTAGTCGCACACGGATATCGGCCTTCTTAAAAATAAATTATTTATCTTTATATTTATGAACTGCCCGGGTTTGGTAATTTCTGAAGTATCGCCGCTAATTACCATTTTAAAAGTGTTTTTTGCAATTTTTGTATTTTCTGTGACTTTATATATTTTTTGTTTCATTTTATTTTATTTCCCTTAAGAGTTGATGGCTGATATGCAAAGTGTGGTTTCTTCCAGTACGTCCAGAAGCACTTTTACAGTATCAAGTGAGGTAAACATTGTTATTCCATTTTCTATTGCTAACCTGCGAATTTCGCATCCGTCTGAAAATTGATTCATTGACCCTACATCCCTTGTGTTTATTACATACGCTATATGCCCCTGACCGATTGCCTCGGGGATTTCACTACTGTTATCACTGATTTTTCTTAAGATATGCGTTCTTATTCCATTTTCTTTAAGGTACTTTGCTGTGCCTTCAGTTGCTTGTATGTTAAAGCCCAGATCATAAAAACGTTTGATAAGCGGCAGAGCCTCTTCCTTATCTTTGTTTGCAACCGTTACGAGTACCGTCCCATAATTTTGCACATGCATACCTGAGGCTTGAAGCGCTTTATAAAGAGCTCTGTTTAATTTATCATCGTAGCCGATTGCCTCACCGGTAGATTTCATTTCCGGAGAAAGATAAGCATCAAGCCCACGAATTTTCTGAAATGAAAATACAGGTACTTTTACATACCAACGTTTCTTTTCTTCAGGATAAATATTGAATATACCTAATTCTTTAAGCGATTTTCCAAGTATAACTTCTGTTGCAATGTCAGCTAAACTATAACCTGTTGCTTTGGATAAAAACGGTACTGTGCGCGATGACCTTGGGTTTACTTCAATTATATATACGTTTTCATTTTTGTCCACAATAAATTGGATATTATAAAGCCCGATAATACCTATTTCCAGTCCTAATTTCTTTGCGTATTGCAGTATTGTTCCTTTGACCTTGTCGGATATACTAAACGTTGGGTATACGCTTATTGAATCCCCGCTGTGTATGCCCGTTCTCTCTACAAGCTCCATGATCCCCGGCACAAATATGTCACGTCCGTCACATATCGCGTCTACTTCCACTTCTTTTCCCACGATATATTTGTCTACTAAAACCGGCTTGTCTTTGTCTACTTCTACGGCTGTTTTCAGGTAGTGCTTGAGCTGATCTTCGTTATTTACAATCTGCATTGCGCGCCCGCCAAGTACAAACGAAGGCCTTACAAGTACAGGGTACCCTATTTGATTTGCCGTTTTAATTCCTTCCTCAATATTTGTTACCGCCTTGCCTACCGGCCTTGGAATATTAAGGTCTTTAAGTGTTTTTTCAAAACTATCTCTATTTTCCGCTTTTTCTATAGCTTCGCAGGAAGTACCGATAATTTTAACTCCTCGTTCTTTTAGAGGCTGTGCAAGATTTATTGCTGTCTGCCCCCCTAAGGATGCTATTACTCCTTCTGGCTTCTCGATTTCTATTATGTTCATGACGTCTTCCGTGCATAAAGGCTCAAAATAGAGTTTGTCAGATGTGGTGTAATCTGTGGAAACCGTTTCCGGATTGTTGTTTATAATTATTGCTTCGTAACCTGACCTTTTAATTGTGGATACCGCGTGTACTGTGGAATAATCAAATTCTACCCCCTGCCCTATCCTGATCGGTCCGGCTCCAAGTGCTATAATCTTTTTCTTATTGCTGATTATTGATTCGTTTTTACCTTCATATGTAGAGTAAAAGTATGGAGTATATGCTCCGGTATGGCACGTATCCACCATTTTATATATAGGAAATAAATTGCTTGATTTTCTTATATTAAATACTTCTATCTCTTTCATATTCCAAAGTTTTGATATAAATTTATCAGAAAATCCCATCTTTTTCGCTGTTTTCAGTGTATCGAAATCCCCGATGTTTTTCCTTAAAACTGTTTCATAATCAGTTATTTTTTTTATACTTTGCAAAAAAAACGGATTTATGTCTGTTATTTTATAAATTTCTTCAATTGAAACGCCGTTTCTTATCAGCTGAGCAATCGCGTAGATATTATCATCGCGGAAATCTTTAATATATGCCATGAGTTCTTCGTTTGGCATGCTGTCGAATTTATCCATATGCAAATGGCACACGCCTATTTCCAAAGAACGTATGGATTTTAAAATACATTCTTCTAAATTTGCTCCTATTCCCATTACTTCCCCGGTTGCTTTCATTTGTGTTCCGAGTTTGTTTGTTGCGGACGAAAATTTATCAAATGGAAATCTTGGAAACTTTGCTACAACATAATCAAGGAAAGGTTCAAACCTGGCAGTAGTATTGGCTATTTTTATGTCTTCAAGGGCTATTCCTACGGCAATTTTTGCAGTAACTCTGGCTATTGGGTAACCGCTTGCTTTTGACGCTAAAGCCGATGAACGAGATACGCGCGGATTAACTTCAATTAAATAATATTTAGATGAATCCGGGTCTAACGCGAATTGTACGTTACATCCGCCTTCTACTTTAAGTTCTTTAATAATTTTAATCGCACTGTCATTTAGCATTTTTAAATCATGGTCATTTAAAGTCATTATGGGCGCTACTACTATTGAGTCTCCGGTATGCACTCCTACCGGGTCCACGTTTTCCATTCCGCAAATCGTAATAACCGTGTCGTTTGAATCTCTCATTACTTCAAATTCAATCTCTTTAAATCCTTTAACACTTTTCTCAACTAATACTTGATGTGTAAGAGAAAGCTTAAATGCGTTTGAACAAACGTCTATAAGTTCTTCTTTATTATTAGCGAATCCTCCGCCTGTGCCTCCAAGCGTAAATGCCGGTCTGAGTACCACGGGATATTCAATTTCTTCAGCGGCTGATATTGCTTCTTCAAGGCAATATGTAATTTTCGACGGTATTACCGGTTCATTTATAGATTCGCAAAGTTCTTTAAATAATTCTCTGTCTTCCGCTCTTTCTATACTTTTACTGCTTGTACCTAAAAGTTCTACGCCGCACTCTTTCAAAATCCCCTTTCTTTCAAGCTGCGTTGCCATATTAAGTCCTGTTTGTCCGCCTATTCCCGGAACAATAGCGTCCGGCCTTTCGTACCTTAAAATTTTAGCTATATATTCAAGGGTCAGCGGTTCCATGTATACTTTATCGGCGATTGTGGTATCTGTCATTATAGTTGCGGGGTTTGAATTTACGAGGACTACTTCATATCCCTCTTCCTTTAACGCCAAACATGCCTGTGTGCCTGCATAGTCGAATTCAGCAGCCTGCCCTATAACTATTGGTCCGGATCCTATAATTAATATTTTTTTAATGTCTGTTCTTTTTGCCATGATTTTTCCTCCTAATTATTTTATTTTATAGTAAAAACTTTTTGACACAATGATATTTGTGTTCTTTCCCCCGCCATAGGCGGGGGGGAAACTTAAACAGCATCACTTGCCCAAACGTTTTTGACTATAGACTTTTTAAGTTAAATCACTATACCAACGCTTCTAAATGCTTTTTGCTATAGTTGCTGTTTTTAAAAAAGTAATTTTTTGCAGCCTCTCCCCGCCGTTGGCGCGGAAAGAGCCATAAGAAATTGGACATTTTTCAATGGCGTTAGCTATATTCTTGCCATACAACCTTACCATCGCAAATTGTCATCACACATTTACCATAAACTTCTTCGCCTTCAAAGGGTGTGCTTTTCCCTTTGGATATGAATTTTTCGGGGTCAATTTTGTATTTTTGATTTAAATTAAATATGCATAGATTGGCCTTCCCCCCTACATCAAATTTGTTTGAAATCCCAAAACGTTTACTCGGATTTACGCTCATAAGTTCAATAAGTTTGCTCAGGGGTAATATGTTTGTTTTTACGAGTTTAGTGTATAAAATCGGAAAAGCTGTTTCTATTCCTGCCACACCCATCAAGCTGCCTTTGAGGCCTTTAGATTTTTCTTCCGCTGAATGCGGAGCGTGATCAGTTGCTATCATATCTATAGTTCCGTTTTTAATTCCCTCTATTAGTGCCAATCTGTCTTCTTCACTTCTTATGGGAGGGTTCATCTTAAATTTTCCGTCTTCTTTTATATTCATATCATTTAGCAGTAAATAATGCGGAGCGGTTTCACATGTAACGTCTACTCCTTCTGATTTTGCTTTTCTAATAAGATTTACGCTTTCCTTCGCGGAAACATGGCACACATGATATTTACAGCCCACCTCCTTAGCTATTTTTAATTCCCTTTCAACTGCCATCCATTCGCTTTCACTGCAAATCCCTTTATGCCCGTGTTTTTCAGAATATTTACCTTTATGTATGTATCCGCCGCCGATAAGGCTGTTATTCTCACAATGGGACACAATTATTTTGCCCAGTTTTTTAGCCGTAATCATAGCGGATTTTATAATATTATAGTCTCGCACGCCATGGCCATCATCTGAAAAACCTGCCACATAACTTGCAATTTCGTTCATGTTAGAAAGATTTTTCCCATTTTCCCCTTTCGTTATTGAACCATATGGATGAACGTTTATTAGAGAATCGTTTTTAATAATTTCCAGCTGCACTTTTAAATTTTCTAAATTATCCGGTACCGGATTTAGATTTGGCATTGAAAATATGTCGGTATATCCACTCCTCGCCGCTGCCGCTGTTCCGGATTTTATTGATTCCTTATAAAAAAAACCCGGCTCTCGCAGATGCACATGAACATCTACTAAACCGGGAAATATATGGTAACCGTTAAAATCTAAAATAGCAACATCGTTATTGTCGGGTATATAATCTATTTCTTTTAAATGCCAATATCCATTTTCAATGTATACATTTTTCCTTTTAAATGTACTCTCTGCGTAAACATTCGCATTCTTAAGTAAAAAATACATTATATCCCTCCTTTTGACCACTTGTTTTTAGACCCAAATGATTATAAGTCAACCCATAATAATTTGTCAATACTAAAATTGAAAGAATGATAATTATATAACTGTTACGATTTAAAACAGCCCTCAAAAGTAAATTTATCCGTATACTTTCTCCCGGCCGACGGCCGGGAGAAAGTTATAAAAATCAGATGCTTTTCAAACGAAACAGCTATAGTTTAAGCCCCGTCCTTATAATATTTGGGTCATGTCGCAAAATAATTGAAATTTCTTCTTTTTTTCCCCCGCCCAGGACGGGGGGAGATATTATCAACTAATTTGACCCATCACCAATATTTGCGTAAAGAACAATATTTTTGGTTTAATAAACTATTTGACTTTTTAAAAATGGCATGCTACCATGTGCTATGTGTTGTGCCGGTGTGTTGGAATGGTAGACGAGGCAGATTCAAAATCTGTTGTGGGTTGTCCACGTGTGGGTTCAAGTCCCACCACCGGTACCAGTAGTAATGGAATTCACGGAACTGATTTCACTTTAATGAAACATTTTGAAACCTTACCTTTGGTTTTGAAGTGTTTTTTGTTTGCTGTGGCTCTGGTTGTGGGTCCAAATTAATTAATAATATCTTTCACCCCCGCCATAGGCGGGGGAAAAAAGGGATTTCAACCATTTTAAAACACGACCGGTTTTTAGAAGAATTTTGCTTTATCATTTGCTTTGATACACTACCTATTCATCCGGCTATTTTTTAAAAAAACAGCTATAACTCCGAAAGTTCATATGTGCGATATTTGGTGACTCGTACGGGAATCGAACCCGTATTACCGGCGTGAGAGGCCAGTGTCTTAACCGTTTGACCAACGAGCCCAATGGGAAAGCGCAGGCAGAACGAACATTTTGACAAAACCAAAAATACTAACGAACACAACTACAACATTATTATACCATGGCAGAAAATAATTTGCAAATCGAACTTGAAAATATCACGGTAATTTAATTTTGTTACCAAATTGTAATATTTTAAAAAAGAAACGCATTACAGTTGGGTATATTTTTATTATTTTGCAAATTAAACTCTGAAAATTTTAAATTGGCTTATTTTATGTTCTAAAAAATTAATTTAAAATCTAAATATTACAAATTATTGATCCCCCGATTAAACCTAGCGCGTAACTATACGGCATAAGCAGTAGTTTTCGAGCCGAAGAATCCGCAAATCTTATCAGGCTTTAGTTGTACAGATTTCAAGTGCGAACGTAC
>JAISWM010000066.1 GCA_031270785.1 Oscillospiraceae bacterium | reverse complement strand
ACTGATGAACCGCCCGTGAAAGGTTGATAAGTCCTTTGGCGTTATCCACGCAATATCGCCGCCGTAGTAGCTCTCATTTTTAGTCGACGGCGTAGCCCCTCCGACAATTTCGCCGAGGTTTGCAAGTGTGCATCGTTTCCAATCACCCATCTGCCGTTCCTCCTAACCAATGTACTTTCTATGCGAGTTCTTTACATTCGCCTGATTGACCGTGGCGTAGTACATGGTCATATCGCCGTGACCGCAGTTTCAACTATAGCTGTTACGATTTAAAACAGTCCTCAAAAGTAAATTTATCCGTGTACTTTCTCCCGGCCGGCGGCCGGGAGAAAGTCATAAAAATCAGACGCTTTTCAAACGAAACAGCTATATTAATTTTTTATAAAGATAAAATTAATAATTATTCTTTCCCTTTACTAATAAGAATAGCAATTTCCGAACCATATTCCAGCGTATCACCGGGGTTATTATCCTTATATCCTATGGTTATTCCCTCTGAAAATTCGCTATTAAATACCCTTACAGCTACAGGATTTAATTTTATAGACGTAAGCATTTTAGAAGACTCTGAAATAGGTTTACCTTTTATATCAGGTAAAGTTTTCATCTTTGTGCCCTTACTTACGTTTACAGCCACATTGGAATTTTCATACATTTGACCGCTGTGCGCCGGGGTCTGAGATATTATTAGCCCTTCTTCAACCGTACTACTAAAGTCTTCGGATAATAAAATAAGGTTATAGCCGTAATTTTTATTTTTAATTTCTTGTTTTAGATTTTTATAGTTTTTACCTATTAGATTAGGAACTCGAATTTTTTTGGGTTCATTTGACTGAGATTCGTCCAAGGAATCATTAACTGCTGAACTTTCATTTTGCGAAGAGGAACTTTGTGTAGAACCGATATTGTCATTTTTTGTAAATTGATACACAATAATTCCAATGGTTAAAACAACAAGTGATATTGCGCACGAAACAATACCCAAAGTAAATGGAAATTTGTTTTTTTCTAAACGTTGTTTTTTAAGTTTTTCAGGCGTTATTTCCTCTTTTTTAAGTTTTTCTATTTTTGAATCAAACATTTCTATTTTTAATTTATCAAAAAATAAGGTACGATTGTTAGGGTATACTTTAAGACCGTTTGCAATGGCAGAAATTGATCTTTCTGATAAATTTTTAACGATATCTTTAGGCATTAAAAGGCGGTTGTCGTTTTTTCTTTTAAGGGCAGGCAGAGGATATTCCCCTGTAACGGCGAAAAAGATGGTCGCCGCCGCACCATATACGTCGGTGCTTTCGTCCGTATCATATATGTCAATGTATTGCTCAAGAGCGCTGCAACCATCATAAAGTTTAGCTTCAATAATCTTATTAATTTTTCTGAGATTTTTAGTTGCAAAACCTACAAGTTTAATTTTTTTATTTGGCATTACAATGATATTTTTAGGGCATATTCCAAGATGAAATATTTTCACATGGTGCATTTTTGACAGGGAAGATATTAGCGGCAAAAACATAATTTTAACATCGTCCCACGCAATACCATCTCCTGCTTCTAAAATGTAATCGTGCAGATTAATACCGTCTACCCATTCAGAAATGGAGTAACAAGTGTTGTTTTCTTTAATTATATCATAAATTACTGAAAAACAATTTAAATCCCTGAGTTTTGCGATATTTTTAAAATATTTTAAAAAATGTTCTCTATTTTCCAAAAATGGTTTTTGAAAGCCATCAATTATTTTTACATTTTGATTTTCAGGATCTCTGGAACATAGATTTTCAGAGAAGAATTCTCTAATAAATACGGCTGATTTTTCTTTAATATCATACCCTATATAGCTTATACCTTCGCCATTAATATCAATTTGTTTACCTACCATATATTTACCGTCTAATAGGTACTTTTTAGGTAAAAACGGATCTAGCTGAGGGCTGGTTTGATTTTCGCCGCAATAAGGGCAAAACTCTTCAGCGCTGATGCTTTTCATGCATGCCATACATAAATTTTTTGAAATATTCATCTTTTTCCACCTAAAATACATTATTATATTTAGTTGTTTCACTTAAAAACCATACTCATTTGTGTATTCTTTCCCCGCAGGCTCGCGGGGGATTATGCCTCAAAATAGTTGGAACTTCTTCTCTCTCCCCCGCAGACTCGAGGGGAAAAAACAAAAATGTCACTTGTGTACTCTTTTTCCGCAGGCTCGCGGGAGGGGTCATGCCTCAAAGTAGTTGGAACTTCTTACTCCGCATACGGTGGGGGGAAAACAAAAATGTCACTTGTGTGCTCTTTTTTCGCAGGCTCGCGGGGAGCCATGCCGCAAAATAGTTAGAACTTCTTTTTTATCCCCTGCATATGGCGGGGGGCATACCCCTCAAAATAATTGGAACTTCTTCTTTTCCCGCAGACTCGCGGGAGGGGTCATGCCTCAAAATAGTTGGGACTTTTTCTCCCTCCCTCACATATGGCGGGGGAAAACAAAAATGTTACTGCTTCAAAAGGTTTTTACTATATAACAGTATGCTTTCAAATGATTTTGACTATATTATTTATATCCATTTTAACATTTTGCGGTAAATTATCAACACCCGATTTTAAATTATCCGTACTTTTTAGGCATATTGTGTGAGCAAGGTTTATGTCAATGGACTTGAGAAAAACAGTAATTTGATTTTTAAAAATTTCTATCCATTTATCGTTGTTTTCACGTCCGCATGTTAAAATTAAGACGGCTGTTTTTTTTTGAAGTTCATTTTTTAAATAATATTTTTCACAGTAATACCTTTGGAATCTGTCAATTATGGCTTTAAGCGGAGCCGGAAATGAAAAATTGTATAAAGGGGAAGCTATGATAAGCAGGCTGGATGACCTGAATACCGGGTCAAATTGGTTCATGTCATCAAATGCGCAAGAATTAGATTTTTTGCATATTTTGCAGTCAACGCAGGGTCTGAAATTACTTTCAAACGCATTTATTTTTTTAATATCATATTTTGTCAGACGCTCAAGAAAATAGTTGTATACCAAAGCCGTAAAACCATTTTTATGCGGAGAGCCAAATAAAGCAAGAGCTTGTTTGTGATTAATCATTTATCAGTCCTTATTAGACCTGTCCGTAAATCTCACAGAGCGCAAACTATCGAAAAATGCATCACTTAAAAAATGGCTTTGCATCAAAATCTCCTGGTTGTGGGTCAAAATAGTTGAAATTTCTTCTTTTTCCCCCCGCCTATGGCGGGGGGGGGGGAAAGATATTATCAATTAATTTGGACCACCACCAAATCTCCCGGGAAGTATTTTTATACGCCGTCGTCGATTTTGATTGCAATCTGTAAAATTTACGGACAGGTCTATTTAGTAAAAACCTTTTTAAACAGTGACATTTTTGTTTTTTCTTCGCATTCAGCGGGGAAAAAGCACAAATAATACCACATTTGGTTGTGTGTCAAAATAGTTGAAATTCCTTCTTTCACCCCCGCCTATGGCGGGGGTGAAAGATCTTATCAATTAATTTGAACCGCCACCCCGCATTTATAGATGATTTTTGCTATACAAGAGTTTATACTTTTTAAGTTAAATCACTATAAATGGTTTTTACCATGATAATTTTCGTTTTTTAATTTTAAACATTTATTTGCTATTGAGCACGACCCGCAATCATGAGAATATGGTTTGCCTTTATTTTTTTTGTGTTTTTTTATAAACTTTATTATTAGAAGTATTAATAATAATATTATAATTGTTATAATTACTAAATCTGCAATCATTTTGTACCTCTTGTTATAGCAAAAACCATTTAGAAACGTGATATTATTTACATTTTTTTCACGCAGAATAGGTCATGCCTCAAAATAGTTGAAATCCCTTCTTCTCCCCCGCGAATCAGCGGGGAGGAAAATATTATCAACCAATTTGACCCACAACCCGCCGAATGCGGGGAAAAACAAAAATAGACCTGTTTCAAAAGGTTTTTACCATATAATATAGTGATTTAATTTAAAAAGCATAAACTTTTATGGTTCTTTCCACGCGAATCTGCGGGGGAAAAGGGTGGCGACCCAAATTGGTCTATAATACCCTCCCCTCGCTGATTCGTGAGGGAAAAACAGAAATATCACTACAAAAAGTTTTTTCTATACCCCGCAAGCTCACAGTTATGGCCCAAATTAGTCGATAATATCTTCCCCTCGCCTGACGTGGGAGAAAGAAGAGATTTCAACTATTTTGAGGCACGATCGAAAAAAGTGCGCAAATGAATATCCTTTTTTTCAAGTGAAATAACCGCAACCGGCACCTTATATTCCGGTAAAACATATTTCGGTTAAAAACCAGAACACTTTTAAGCACTTTTTGCGCCCGAACGCAAACATCTTGTACATATATGAATTCTTTTTCTTATGCCGTTCACAGTAATCCTAACGCGCTTTATATTGGGGTTCCACGTACGATTTGATCTTCTGTGTGAATGAGATATTTTTATGCCGAAAGATACACTTTTACCGCATATTTCACATTTAGCCATTTAATCTTTCTCCTCCATTTTTCAAGTATAACAGCTACAGCAAAAACTATATTAGAAACGTGGTATTATTTATATTTCTTTCCACCGCGAGTCGGCGGGGGAAAGAACAAAAATGTCACTGTTTGAAAAGGTTTTTACTATAATATACCACCCATCTTAAGTATTCTACCAGGCGTTTTTATAAATTTCAAGGGTGCCATAGTGAAAATATTTTTTAATTTCATTTAGGGTCTAATTCCCCGACCCAGAAAGCCACGTAGAGGTCATGCCTCAAAATAGTTGAAATCCCTTCTTTTTCCCCCGCGAATCAGCGGGGAGGAAAATATTATCAACCAATTTGGAACACAACCGGGATAGGTGGGGGGAAGCAAAAATTTTACTTAGAAATAGTATTAGAAATGTAGTATAATTGCTGCGTTGGAAAAAAGTAGACCTGTCCGTAAATCTCACAGAGCGCAAACTACCGAAAAATGCATCACTTAAAAAATGGCTTTGCATCAAAATCTCCTGGGAAGTATCTTCATACGCCGTCGTCGATTTTGGGTAGTGGGTCAAATTAATTGATATTATTTTTCCCCCGCCAGAACGCGGGAAAAAAGGAGCAGTTTCAACTATTTTGAGGCATGACCATATTTGGAATATTTATAATATAAAGGTGATTTTTAATTGGACAATGTAAGAAAAATTTTTGAAATATGGGCAAATAACATTAATGATAAAAAAGGTAAAGAAGTATTAAATAATCTTAATCATGATGAGATATATGAAAGTTTTTATAAAAATTTGGAATTTGGTACGGCAGGTTTAAGAGGAATAATGGGTATAGGTACAAACAGAATGAATATTTACACTGTAAGGCAGACTACGCAAGGGTTTGCCGATTATTTAAATGGTAAATATAAATCGTTTTCTGTGTCTGCGGCCATTTCTTATGACTCCAGAAATAATTCTTATGAATTTGCAAAAGAAGCCGCATGTGTTTTAGCCGCCAATAATATAAAGGTGTATATTACTGATGAATTAAAACCCACGCCGGTGCTGTCTTTTGCTGTAAGAAATTTAAAGTGCCGGGCCGGAATTATGCTCACAGCAAGCCACAACCCCCCGGAATATAACGGATATAAGTGCTATGGTAATGACGGAGCACAAATTTTAGATAACGAAGCAAAAAAAATATACGAAAATATAAAAAAAGTTGATATGTTTAAAGATGTTAAACTCGTGGACTTTGAATCGGGGCTAAAAAGCAATCATATAGAGTTTATAAAGCAGCCTTTATATGATGAATATGTTAAAAGAGTGATGGATCAAGGGATAAACACAGGCTCTTGCAAGAACTCTGATTTATCCGTGGTATATACTCCTTTAAACGGTGCCGGAAATAAGATTGTAAAAAAAGTTATCAAAATGATGGGTATTGAAAAATTTTATGTCGTCCCTGAGCAAGAAAATCCGGATGGCAATTTTACTACTTGTAAATATCCAAATCCTGAGTCGGAAGAATGTTTTTCTCTTGCAAAAGATTTAGCCAAGCAGAAAAAAGCCGATTTAATAATATCAACCGACCCTGATTGCGACAGAATAGGGGTGTGCGTATTTGATGGAAAAGAATATGTTTTTTTAACCGGTAATCAAATAGGAATATTACTAGTTTCATATATTTTGAAATATAGAGAATTTATGGGTACTCTTCCTAAGAATCCTGTTATAATTAAGACGATTGTAAGTACTGATTTTATAGATAAAATAGCCAAAAAATATAATTGTAAAATTATAAATGTACTTACCGGATTTAAGTATATCGGAAATGAGATTTTAAAATTAGAAAAAAAAGGTGAGAGCCAAAGGTACATTTTGGGTTTTGAAGAAAGCCACGGATATTTAATAGGGACTTATACAAGAGATAAAGATGCCGTGGCCATGTCAATGATGATCTGTGAAATGGCGGCATTTTACAAGAAAGAAAGGCTTAGCCTTTTAGACGTTTTAGAAAACATACATAAAGAGTTTGGAAATTTTTACGCTAAAAATATAAACATAAAGTTTAGCGGGAATCAGGGTGGCATAAAGAAAATTCAAACCGCTATGGATAATCTAAGAAAAAATGCACTTAATAAGATTGGCAAACTAGAAGTTAAAAACATTGTAGATTATATGTTAGGCAGTAATGATGGTTTTCCGAGGGCAAACATTATGTGTTATGAATTGGAGAAAAACAGTGTTTTGATAATCAGGCCGTCCGGCACTGAACCAAAAATAAAAATTTATGTTACGTCAGATAGTGAAGAAAATATAAATAATATATCCGAAGATATAGTAAAAGCCTTTTGAAACAGCGGCGTTTTTTCTCTTTTACCCCGCCAAAGGCGGGGGAAAGAAGCGTAATGTAGTAAAAACTTTCTGAAACAGCGGCGTTTTTTCTCTTTTACCCCGCCAAAGGCGGGGGAAAGAAGCGTAATGTAGTAAAAGCTTTTTGAAACAGTGGCGTTTTTTCTCTTCCCCCGCCGAAGGCGGGGGAAAGAAGTGTAATATAGTAAAAGCCTTTTGAAACAGCGGCGTTTTTTATCTTTTACCCCGCCAAAGGCGGGGGAAAGTAGCGTAATGTAGTAAAAACTTTCTGAAACAGCGGCGTTTTTTGTATTTTACCCCGCCCCGCGCGGGGGGGGGTAGCGGGAT
>JAISWM010000097.1 GCA_031270785.1 Oscillospiraceae bacterium | reverse complement strand
TGTTAATTGTTCCATTAAAAATCTGTCCTTTTCTGTTTATTGGTTGTCTATATAACCACCATTTTATCAGATTTTAGGGCGGATTTTTATTTTATTTTTTCCGTCGAACTCACGTTAATTTAATAAGTGAAGACAATTTTGGTTCATTTGATAGGTGATCCCAAAATGCTTTTTGCATTTTTTTTGAATCTCCTCGTTGTGTATGTATCGCTTCGTTGGCCATTCCTTGTAATTCTGCTACACTATATGAATCATCTTTTTTGAACATATATAAATCAACTCCTCAATATTATTTGTTCATATACTACTAAATAATTTGTCAGAAGTCAACGCTTTTTGGCAAAATTTCTTTGAAATTGCGCTATTTTACTAACTCAAAACTGAATTTCAACTATTTTTAGCGCTTTGAATGATTTTTTTACATCTATTACTCTTTGGTTAAAAGAACCCCTGAATTTTAAATCTATGCTCCTTTTACTTATATCAAAAAGGCCGTCTATCAGCACATCCACATTTGAAAGTAGTTTTATTTTCTCGCTATCATTTTCAAATAAAATTTTTTCATATGTATACCCTGTATAACAGATAATATCATACCCTAATTTATGAATTTTTTTTGATAATTTAGCAAGGGGGGTAGGCTGAGCGAAAGGTTCCCCACCGGAAAAAGTAACGCCGGATATTAAAGGTGTTTCTTTAATTTGACTAATAATATTGTCAACAGAAATTTTATATCCGCCGGTGGCGCTGTGGGTGCCGGGATTATGGCACTCAGGGCAATTATGAGGGCACCCTTGAACGAATATAGTAAATCTAAACCCGGGGCCATCTACTATAGATTCTCTTACAATCCCGGACATATTAATTATATTATTATCACTCATTACTAAATTACACCTTCCTATAGTAAAAACCTTTTTAAACAGCGATACTTTTGGTTTTTTCCCGCTTTAAATGGCTTTTGTTATAAGCCTGGAGGTAGGGGAGAGGGCCACGAAAAATCAGGCCTTCATTTGTGCATTCTTTCCCCGCAGACTCGCGGGGGTTATGTGCCAAATTGGTTGGTAATATCTTTTCCACCGCCAATTTGCGGAGAAAAAGGAAAAGTTTCAACTATTTTGAAACATGACCCCCAGAAAAAAATTACAAGAGTTTATGTTTTTTAAAACAGCGATACTTTTGGTTTTTTCCCGCTTTAAATGGCTTTTGTTATAAGTCCGGAGGTGGGGGAGAGGGCTATGAAAAATCAGACTTTATGTTTTACTCTGTTTTTTTCTTCTTCTCTTTTTGCGTTATTAAATCTGTCAAGCGTTCCTACCAGATATCCTGTAATTCTTCTTATACGCTCAAATTTAATATCATTATCTTGTTCTGTTCTTTTGCATTTGGGGCACTCATCGCCTATAATCCCCGTAAATCCGCATACGGGGTCACGGTCAACAGGATGGTTTATAGCTCCGTATCCAATTTCATGTTCTTTCATGCATCTGATTATTTTTTCAAACGCCTCTAAATTTTGAGCGGGGTCGCCGTCTAACTCTATATATGAAATATGCCCGCCGTTAGTCAGCGCGTGGTAGGGAGCTTCCAGTTTAATTTTTTTAAGAGCGGAAATATTATAGTAAACGGGTATATGAAACGAATTCGTATAAAAATCTTTATCAGTAATGCCTTCAATTACGCCGAATTTTTCTCTGTCAAGTTTAACAAATCTTCCCGACAATCCTTCCGCGGGAGTTGCGATAAGTGAAAAATTCAAGTTATACTTTTTGCACGCCCCATCCGTTTTATTTCTCATTTTTTTTATAATTTCCAGCCCCAGCTTTTGTGAATCTTCACTTTCACCGTGATGTTTACCGGTCAAACACTTTAAGCATTCGGCAAGGCCAATGAATCCAACTGTTAAAGTACCGTGTTTAATAACTTCTCTGATTTCATCGTCAAGGGATAGTTTATCAGAATCTATCCATATACCCTGACCCATTAAAAACGGAAAATTTCTGACTTTCTTTTTAGCCTGAAGTTCAAACCTGGATAAAAGTTGCTGCAGTACCAGTTCCATTCTGTCGTCTAATAATTCATAAAATTTATCTGTGTTTTTATCGCTGAGTATTGCAAGCCTTGGCAGATTTACAGAAGTAAAGCTGAGATTTCCTCTTCCGTTAACAATTTCACGGTTATGGTCAACATTATTTGCGATAACTCTAGTTCTGCACCCCATATAAGCTACCTCTGTTTCAGGTTTCCCTTTTTTATAATACTGAAGGTTAAATGGGGAATCAATAAACGCAAAATTTGGGAAAAGCCTTTTAGCACTTACTCTGCACGCGAGCTTAAATAAATCGTAATTAGGGTCTTTCGCATCGTAATTTATGCCTTCTTTCACCTTAAAAATCTGAACGGGGAAGATAGGCGTTTCAGAATTCCCAAGCCCTCTTTCCGTAGCTAAAAGCATATTTTTAATTACCATTCTTCCTTCTTCGGAAGTATCGGTTCCATAATTTATAGAACTAAACGGCACCTGTGCTCCGGCCCTTGAATGCATTGTATTAAGGTTGTGAACCAGAGCTTCCATTGCCTGAAAGGTCTTTCTGTCCGTTTCTTTCAGAGCGTTAGTATACGCAAACTTTTGTATTTTTGAAGTAATTTTATCATCATTTGTATATTCAAAAATATTATTATATTCTTCGGTTAAATATTCACTGCTTATTTTTATCGACGGATAAAAGCCGGTTTTATTATAAGAATTTGAAATTATATTTTTAGCTATACTGTCATAATTAATTTCTTCATTCAAAAGTAGATTCATTGCTTTAAATAAATTCTGATAATATGTACTTTTAAACGTTTTAAAAACACCTTTGGCCAATGCATAATCAAAATTAGGCACTGACTGCCCGCCGTGCTGATCGTTTTGATTAGCTTGCACCGCAATGCAAGCCAGGGCGGAGTAGCTGCTTATATCGTTAGGCTCTCTTAGGTACCCATGGCCTGTAGAAAATCCGCCGTCAAAAAGTTTTTCTAAGTCTATTTGGCAGCAAGTAGTAGTCAGAGTAAGGAAATCTAAATCATGTATATGAATATCACCGTCTTTATGAGCTTTAGAAAGTTTAGGATCTAATACATACATTTCAAAAAAGTGTTTAGCACCTTCAGAACCGTATTTTAGCATCGTTCCCATAGATGTATCGCCGTCTATATTGGCGTTTTCTCTTTTTACATCTGAGTCTTTTGCCAATTTGAAGGTAAGATCTTCATATATTTTCATCAGTTTAGTATTCATTTCTCTTATATGAGTGCGGTTAGCCCTGTAGAGTATATATTCTTTGGCGGTTTTAGCATAGCCGTTTTTTATTAAAACTTTTTCAACGCAGTCCTGTATTTCTTCAATTCCGGGGGTAGGGTTAGGTAATTTTTCCAATTGATTTACGACTTTATCAGCCAATTTTTTAGCGGTTTGCATGTCATTACCGCCCACTGACTGCGCAGCCATGTATATTGCGTTTGATATTTTATTAACATCAAACTTCACTTTTCTCCCGTCTCTTTTAACTATAGTTTCAATCATAAAATAATATTCCTCCTACACTATATATAGTGTTATTCCTTTCGAAATATCATTTTACTCTCCACATATAGTTGTGTCAAGGAAAAATTTTTTTAGTGGTATGCAAAATTTTCCGAGTTGGCTCTACAAGCGCAAAAGCCAGTATATAATTTAATAAACATTTAATAATATTAAACGGAATTATAACTGTAAATAATAAATTATCCAACAACGTTTTAGACATTCCAAACATGTTTATCCATAAAATGTAATTTATAGGAATTTTTATAATTACATAAACTAATGTTCCTAAAAAAATGCATAAAATTTTATAAAAAATATTTGAAAACCTTTTACTCAAACATAAAAAAAATATAATAACCACCGAAGTCATTCTAAATATAAATCCGGGCCAGCCGGCGGAACTTAAGAGTAAAGTCCTAAGCACAGTTACGACTGTAAGGATTGAAATTGCTGAAGGCATACCAAAAATCAGCGCGGAGATAAATATCGGCACATCGGAGATTTCTAATTTCAGAAAAGGAAGCGGTGGCACCAGAGGTATCTTAACCAGGAAACTCATTATTAGAGACATCGCGCAAAATATAGAATTCTGTAATAAGTTATAAATATGTAATTTTGTTTGTCGTATTTTTATCACTCCCAAAATACAAGGCATTCACATTTTCATCCCAGCGTTCTGGCGGTGGGAAGATATTATCAATTAATTTGACCCACAACCATCAATTTTGATTGCAATCTGTAAAGTTTACGGATAGGTCTAATTACCGGATTAGAAATCCCCCTACCTTTAACTATACAAAATATTCATTTTGTATAGTTCGCTTTATTGATTTTTAAATGGATATATTCAGCGCCTTCCTATAAAGCTCTATATCGAAATGTTTTTTTACAGACAACGCTTTTAAAATATCCATATAAATAACTTTATCATTTTTAATAGCTATAATTTTGTCATTAATACCGTGTATAAGCATATCTACAGCCATGCATCCCATTTTACTTGCCATAACTCTGTCTTTAAGTGTCGGTGTTCCGCCTCTTTGGACGTGACCAAGGATTGTAATGCGTGAATCTATACCCGTACGTTTCTTTATTTCTTTGGATACTTTATTAACATTTTTAAGACCCTCGGCGACAATTATAATAAAATGTTTTTTACCTATATTTTGCGTAAATTTTATCCTGTCTATTATGTCCTTGTCAATATCATACTTTACTTCCGGAACCAATATAGCGGTTGCTCCTACTGCTATGCCGGTATTAAGCGCGATATCACCGCACTTTCTTCCCATAACCTCCACAATACTGCATCTGTCATGTGACTGAGCGGTATCTCTTATCTTGTCTATCATTTCCATAGCCGTATTCATAGCCGTATCGTAGCCTATAGCATATTCACTGCAGGCTATATCATTGTCAATAGTGCCTGGTATGCCAATACACGGTATCCCCATTTTTGAAAGTGACCTGGCGCCTTTAAAAGATCCGTCTCCCCCAATAACAATAACGGAATCTATTCCAAGTTCCCCGCATACTTTTGCGGCTTTCAAAACGCTTTGTTGAGTCCTGAATTCAGGGCTTCTTGCCGTATAAAGTATAGTTCCGCCCTTGTGAATAATATCGGAAACACTGCGAATATTCATCTCAAAAACATCCCCGTTTATAAGGCCGTTAAAACCGCGTCTTACCCCCAATACTTTTATTCCGTTAGATATGGAGGCTCTTACAATCGCCCTGATAGCGGCATTCATACCGGGTGCGTCTCCCCCGCTTGTCAGAATAGATATAGTTTTACAGCCCAAAGCACATTCACCTCTAATTTTCATGTATTTTTTATAACCGCTGTTTTTTAAAAAACGAACTTATTCATGGGCTTCTCCCCCACCTTATATCTCTTTTCTCCGCCTGCAGCGAGGAGAAAGTTATGAAAATCTGACATTTTTTAAGTCTTTTCCCCGCCCACGACGAGGAGAAAATTATGAAAAACTGGACATTTTTCAAGTCTTTTCACTGCCCGCAGCAGGGAGAAAGTTATAAAAAACCGGACATTTTTTAAATCTTTTCCCCGCCCATGGCGGGGAGAAAGTTATAAAAATCTGACATTTTTTAAGTCTTTTCACTGCCCGCAGCAGGGAGAAAATACTGTAAAAACATAATATTATTTACGTTTCTTTTCCCCGCCTGTAGGGTGGGAAAAAGAAAAATGCCACTGTTTGAAACAATTTTTAATATATTTACTGTTTTTTATAAGTCTAAACATCTGATGGTTTCTTTTAAAATGCCTAATTCTTCATTTGCCGGAATAACATATACATCAATTTCAGAACTATTTAAAGAGATTTTATTTTGCTTGCCTAATATTGTTTCTTCATTTAATTTTTCATCTATTTTTATTCCCATAAATGATAAGTACTTACAAATATTTTTTCTGTGCTTCCACTGATTTTCCCCTATGCCGCCGGTAAATACTATTGCATCACAACCGCCAAGTACAGCTATATAACTTCCGATATATTTTGTGATTTGATATGTCAGCATATCGTGAGTGAGTATCGCTCTTTCGCTGCCTTCGTCGGCACTTTTCATTATCGCCCTGTCATCACTGGAAATACCAGATATGCCTAAAAGCCCTGATTTTTCATTTAATATCTGATTTACTTGAAACGCGCTTAAAGATTCTTTTTCAGACAAATAAGCAACTATAGCAGGGTCAATAGATCCACACCTGGTACCCATCATAAATCCGTCCAAAGGAGTAAATCCCATAGTAGTGTCGACGGGCTTTCCCCCATCTATGGCAGTTACTGATGAACCATTCCCCAAATGGCAAGATATTAATTTTAAATCTTTAACATCTTTATTCATTATTTCACTGCATTTTTCATTTATATACTTATGTGACGTACCGTGGAATCCATATTTACGAATATGATATTTTTCATAATATTCATAAGGAATAGCATACATATAAGCTTTTGGGGGTAAGTTGCGGTAAAAGCATGTGTCAAAAACAGCGACTTGTGGAATATCTTTGCCAAGTATTTCCCGGCACGCTAAAATACCATGTAAATTGGCCTCGTTATGTAAGGGCGCGAGTTTAATTAAATCTTTTATTTTTTCGATGGTATAATCATCTACAACGGAAGATTCCTTAAAATATGCCCCCCCGTGTACAACGCGGTGACCAACTGATGATATTTCATTTATATTTTTGATAGCACCATACCGCGCATCGACTAATAAACTTGTTATAACGCTAAACGCTTTTTCGTGATTTTGTATATTTTCAAATTCTTTACTGATTTTTTCACCGGAAATAAAATTTTTCTGAGTAATTATACTCTTATCAAAACCTATTTTTTCGCATGAGCCTTTTAACATACAATTTTCATTCAAATCAAATATTTGATACTTTAAAGAAGAACTGCCGGAATTGATTATAAGAAACTTCACCAATTTTCCCCCAATATAATGAATATTATAGTAATTTTTTTTAAAACAGTGACGTTTTTGCTCTTCCCCCTCCCCCCGCCCACAGCAGGGGGAAAAAAGTTATGAAAAATTAATTGTTTTTCAGCTGTTACATTTGAAAAGAGTAAATTAATTTTTGCGGTCTCTCCCCCACCTCGCGCGCTTGCGGTAAAAAAAGTTATGAAAAATTAACTGTTTTTCAGCTGTTACATTTGAAAAGAGTAAATTAATTTTTGCGGTCTCTCCCCCGCCTCGCGTGCTTGCAGCAAAAGGAATAAAAAGTATTATTTATAGCAAAAAACATTTAGAAACGTGGTATTACTTACGTTTTTTCCCACGCCGACTCGCGGGTGAAAGAACAAAAATGTCACTGTTTTAAAGATGGTGGCCCAAATTAATTGATAATATCTCCCCCGCCGGAATACAGTGTGAAAGAAGGAATTCAACTATTTTGAGACATAACCCAATTTTAAAAGGTTTTATTGACACTTGAAGTATTTTTTTCTCTTAAATAAGTAGATTCTAAATCCGCTAAATGAAGTTTAACAGCCAGAGGATATTTATTAAAAGCCAATCCAACGGCAAAACTGCCCCCTTTTACGGCTTCATCAAATCCTCCCATATGCCATCTGATAGCAGCAGCTTCATTGGGTTTAAGCCTTAAAAATCTTTCTATTAAAAATACAGATTTTTCACCATGACCATAAGGAAACTGATCGTCAACTTCGTAATACGGGCGTTTTTCCCAAACTCCGGTATTTTCATTTTTTACATTTCTCATAGAAATCTTATAAAAATTCGCTTTGCACAGATCGTGCAAAAGTGCGCATACCGTGAAGCTCTCTTTATCATCGTCAGAATCAAAATATTTTTCAATCAAAGCCTCATAAACGCTTATACTGTGCATTACAAGACCACATTCACACGCGCAGTGATATCTCGTACTCGCCGGTGCGGTAAAAAAATCAGTAGTTTCAATCCAAGCAAGTAATTCTTTAGCCCCTTCCCTCTTTATGCCGTTATTATAAATATCAGCAAATTTTTCTTTATAATTAATGTTTTTTTCAATCACGATTTTCATTCTCCTATTTTTGGGGCAATGTCTCAAAATAGTTAAAACTTCTTCTTCCCCCAGCGTTCTAGCGGAGGAAAAAGATATTATCAACTAATTTGGAGTACCTCCAACAATCGCGTTGTTTTTTACAGTTGTAAAAACGCTGCGGCTTTTATTAGATCTGTCCGTAAACTTTACAGATTGCAGTCAAAATCGACGGTCGTGTCTCAAAACAGTTGAAATTCCTTCTTTCACCCCCGCCATAGGCGGGGGTGAAAGATATTATCAATTAATTTGGACCACTACCAAATCGACGACGGCGTATAAAAATACTTCCCAGGAGATTTTGGGTCATGTCTTAAAATAATTGAAATCTCTTCTTTTTCACCCGCCTCGGGCGGGGGTGAAAGATTATTATCAATTAATTTGGACCACTATCCATTTTTTCGATAGTTTACGCTCTGTGAGGTTTACGGACATGTCTATTATATCATGTGGTAGATTAAAAAAATAGACGCTGACATATGCATGCCAAAGCAAACGCATAAGATTTAACTAAAACTTAAAATAGAAATTGAAACAAAGTAAAATTTTTGCTCCAGCTCGCCTATCCCAGTTGCAAAGCATGCGAGGCATTATGGTGGGCTTGGGGGTTGGGGAATTAAATCTTAAATTAGAGTAAAAAAATATAATCAAAATTATTTTCAAAACATTAAAATAAAGTTGACAAAATTATTATAATGTGTTATACTAATAAAGTAATGATATTTTTTAAATTTAAATTAACTTAAAAAGGAGTGCTTACATATGAATTTTTTAAAAAAGAGGTTATTTGCATTTGCAGGTGCGTTTGTTTGCAGCGTGTGCGCGAGTTTTTCAGCCATGTTTGAGAGTAAGCCCGAACCATATAAAGTATGTTTACTCGGTTGCGCGGGTGTTGGAAAAACATGCTTTGCAATTCGCGTAATTAAAGGTGAATTCAGGGAAGACCCGCAGGCAACTATAGGGGTAGGCTTTGCAGACATTAAGATGGAGGTGGATGGTAAAGTTGTTCAGTTTAAGCTGTGGGACACCGCTGGCCAAGAAAGGTATCGTTGTTTAGTACCGTCTTATGCCAAAGGCAGTAATGCTGTCATACTGATGCACAATCTTGCTGATCCAAACTCTGCCGATGGATTAACAGAATATCTCTCAATGATACCTAACGATTGCAACATAGTGGCGGTTGTTGGCAACAAATTAGATTTGAAGTCTGGGGATGATGTAAACGAAAACAAATTTAATTTCCCATATTTTGAAATCAGTGCAATGACCGGAATGGGCGTACAAGAGGTTATTAGTTGGGTTGCACAAAAACTAGTTGAATTACCACTTTGCACAGAAACAACCCATGAAGAACTACCAAGACCGGGCGAAAAAGAAACCTGTGCTTGCTAGATTGGTTGGTATAGCTATTTCACTTGAAAAAAGTATAAATTTCGGCAATTATCGCCCCGCCGCTAGGCGGGGCGACGGTTTACTCATTTGATTATTTTTAAGAAAAACGGCTATACAAATATTTTATCTTGTCAATTAATACCTCTGATTTGTAAAAAATTTAAATTTTGGCAATTATCGCCCCCGCCGCTGGGCGGGGCGATGGCTTACTCATATGATTATTTTCAAGAAAAACAGCTCTACAAATATTTTATCTTGTCAATTAATACCTCTGATTTGTAAAAAGTTTAAATCTTGGCAATCATCGCCCCGCCTAACGGCGGGGCGATGGCTTACTCATATGATTATTTTCAAGAAAAACGGCTATGCAAATATTTTATCTTGTCAATTAATACCTCTGATTTGTAAAAAGTAATTTCTTTAAATTTTTTTTCAAGTATATTTTTAAAATTGTCAATTGCTAAATTTTCTGTTTTGAAATGCCCTGCGTCAACCACCATTACTCCACTGTGATTCGCTTCTAAAATATCACTGTGTTTTATTTCTCCGGTCACAAATGCGTCAGCCTCACTTTTGACAGCATCTCTTATATAATTTCCTCCGGCTCCGCCGCACAGTGCCACTTTTTTTATAATTTTTTGATCAATTTCAGTGTATCTTAAACCTTCACAATTCAACTTTTCTTTTATAAATTCTGCGAATTTTATAGAGTCCATAGGGACTTCAAGATCTCCTATTATACCATCATAATATTCTTTATATACGGAAAAATCTTTAAATACATCATATGCAGGTTCTTCATAAGGATGGACTGCTTTCATGGCTTTAATTGCGCTCTTTGTCCTGTTTTCGGGGCAAATCATTTCTATTTTTACCTCTTTGACCTCTTCTAAAACTCCTTTTTCCCCGATATATGGCTTTGCACCCGATTCCGGCAAAAAACGGCCTGTCCCATCAGATATAAAACTGCACATCGAATAATTCCCAAGCTTTCCCGCACCATTTTCTGACATGGCTTTAATTATATCATTTTCATATTTCGGGGGAGAAAAAACAATAATTTTATTATATTCTAACCTATTGGATTTGCAAAGCGGGCGAATATTTTTTAAATTGAGCTTATTTGCCAAACACTTATTTACTCCTTCGTTTGCTAAGTCTAAATTAGTATGTGCACATATAACATTTAAATTATTTTTGACAGCTAAATACGGTATACTTCCATTTAAAATGTTTTTAACAGGCTTAAAAATAACGGGATGATGGCTTATAATTAAATTGCAATCAAAATCAACAGCTTCAGAAATAACCTCTTTAGTTACATCCAAAGCAACCAAAACATTAGAAACGTTTTGGCCCATATCTCCTATCAATAAACCGGTATTATCCCAATCAAATGAACTATTAAATGGGGCTATATCATTTATAAATTTATATATTTCTTTTACCATAATCATAATAGTTCCCCTAGCAAAAAATGTCAGCCATATTTTGGGTCATCTTTCAAAATAGTTGAAATCCTTCCCCCCGCGAATCAGCGGGCGGGAAGATATTATCAATTAATTTGGACCACCACCGAAGTTTACGGACAGGTCTACTCTTGAATGCTGTTTTAAATCGTAACAGCTATAGTTGAATTCTTTCTTCCCCCCGCGAATCAGCGGGAGGAAAGATATTATCAACTAATTTGACCCGCAACCATATTTTCAAAAATGAGACAAGAGTTCATCATAAAGTAAGTACAAATAGGCGTTTGCATAAGATATATAATCAACGTCATGTTTATTAAGCGTTTCAATAAGATCTGAAAATCCAGGAAGTCCCATAATATCATAACATTCAGCCCATAATCTTTGCTCCCTTAAAAAATTTTGATTACAGTACGCGGGTATGGCTAGTTCTTTTAAAACCTCATCATATTTTACATGTAATTTATCCTGATCTGAAATTATTTTTTCGCAAAATTCTTTTGCCGAGACTGCATTTGAGTTTGTTATACGCATTATCTTGTTTTCTGTATCGCGCATATCAACTTGAACTTGGGCACTTGGCTTGGGCCACTTTGCACTTATTATCAATAAACTAAATCCTAAAAGTACAAATAAATTCAATAAAATTTTTAAAAAACTCATTTTAATGCCCCCCGCTTCAAAACTAATTTTTTACTTTTTCCACCAACTTTGAAAAACCTTCCGGATCCGAAATAGCAATTTCTGAAAGCATTTTTCTATTAAGTGCTATTTCTGATTTTTTAAGTCCATTTATAAATGAGGAATAATTTATGCCGTTCATTTTGCATGCCGCGGATATTCTTGTTATCCAGAGTTTCCTGAAATCACGTTTTTTCTGCCTTCTGCCGATGTATGCGTAATTTCCGGATTTCATTACAGCTTGTTTTGCCATTTTAAAATGTTTACTTTTTGCTCCAAAATAGCCTTTAGCCAGTTTCAGCACTTTTTTTCTTCTTTTTCTTGTGGCTACCGCACCTTTAATTCGTGCCATGATAATATACCTCCATATACCTTTTTGTTGTTTTTTATTTATAAGGAATTAAACGTTTGATTTGCGGGCTATTTGATTTATCAGTCACTGCGATTTTTCTGAGAAGTCTTTTCCTTTTCCTTGTTTTTTTATTTAAAATGTGGTTCTTATTCGCGTGTGTTCTTAATATTTTGCCGCTTTTTGTCATTTTAAAACGTTTTTTGGCGCCACTATGAGTTTTGATTTTTGGCATCTTTACCACACTCCTTGCTTAAAGATTGAGTTTTAGAACTTGCATTTTTTGACGATAAAAACATTATCATACTGCGCCCATCTAATTTGGCGGTTTTTTCAACATTTGTAAATTCGCCGCAGGCTTTTGCAAATTTATCCATAACCTGCAGACCAATATTACTGCGGCCCATTTCTCTGCCCTTAAACCTGATGGAAACTTTTATTTTATCACCGTTTTTAGAAAATCTTAACGCGTGATTTACTTTTGTTTCAAAATCATGCGTATCAATATTTAAAGAAAGGCGTATTTCTTTAATATCTATTGTGTGTTGATTTTTTTTAGCCTCTTTATCTTTTTTTGCTTGCTCGAAACGGTATTTTCCGTAATCCATTATTTTGCATACTGCCGGATTTGCGTTTGCTACCATTTTGACTAAGTCCAGATTCTGGCTGGCTGCCAAATTTAAAGCGTCCTTTATTGGCATTATTCCCAGTTGCGAACCGTCTGCCCCTATGGTTCTGACCTCTTTGCTTGTTATTTCGTCATTAATTTGAAGTTTTTTGCTGTTAATATATAAACACCTCCACAAATAAAAAAACAAGATATGAATAAATTTTGTTCACACCTTGGATATAGCTGTTTCACTTAAAAAAAGTACACTCATTTGCGCACACTTCCCTCGCAGACTCGCGGGGAAAAAGATTACAAGAGTTTATACTACTTTTTAAGTTAAACCACTATAATTAATACTACCAACAAGTATTAATACCAAATACTAATACCCTTACAGCAAAAATCATTCAAAAACACGATATCATTCGTTTTTCCTCACTTGGATCATGTCTCAAAATAGTTGAAATCTTCTTTTGCCCCCGCCGTGAGCGGGGTTAAAAGATATTATCCACTAATTTAGGTCACAACCTTCACTTGCGACAAAGAAAAAACATAAACGCTACTGCTTTGAAAAGTTTGGTGGTGGGTCAAATTAATTGATAATATCTCCCTCCCGCCATAGGCGGGGGTGAAAGAAGGTATTTCAACTGTTTTGAGACACAACCGAAAAGTTTTCGCTATAAAATAATATTAACCCATGAAAGCCTAATACTACACAGGTGAGAACATACAAATATATTCTGCTTTATTCATTCTCCATTACTTTATCACTATTAATTTAAAATGTCAATGATTTTAAGTTGACGAAGACGTGTTTTTTTGATAAAATCATCAAGCAGGTGCGGAATTGTGTAAAGGTAGCACAGCAGACTCTGACTCTGTTTGTCTGGGTTCGAATCCTAGTTCCGCAGCCAAGTGCCCTTTAGATGAACATTCAAATTTGGTTGTGGGCCAAATTGGTTGATATATAGCTGTTACGATTTAAAACAGTCCTCAAAAGTAAATTTATCCGTGTACTTTCTCCCGGCCGTCGGCTGGGAGAAAGTCATAAAAATCAGACGCTTTTCAAACGAAACAGCTATATAACTTAATTTCTGTTTTCTAAAATTCCTTTATAAATATCATTTTTAGAAATTCCGGTTATATTGGCCGCTTTTTTTGCAGCATCAGCCAAAGATAATTTATCTTTTTTCATAATTTCTAAAGCTATATTCAAAGCTTCTTTCAGAGAATACACGCACATATCTCTTTCTTTTCTATAACCTTCAATTATTAAAACATATTCACCTTTTATTGAAA
>JAISWM010000020.1 GCA_031270785.1 Oscillospiraceae bacterium | reverse complement strand
TGTTGTTAATTGTTCCATTAAAAATCTGTCCTTTTCTGTTTATTGGTTGTCTATATAACCACCATTTTATCAGATTTTAGGGCGGATTTTTATTTTATTTTTTCCGTCGAACTCACGTTGATTACCTCGACAGTCTGCCGGAGAATGATGATGAGCTTACCCGTGAAATGATTGACGGAGCTGGTGAGCAACGGGAAGCGCTATATGGTGCTGAATTCGAGTTACATAATGGAATGGAACTAAAGTTTGATAAACTGGCGCAACGGTGGGGGGAAGAAGAGGAAGAGGAAGAGGAAGAGGAAGAGGAAGAAATAAAAGAAAAAAGCCCCAAAGACGTGTTATATTGATGGCGTGAATTTTCAACCGGCTTTGCGGTGCGGCGTTGGGTCATGTCTTAAAATAGTTGAAATCCCTTCTTTTCCCCTCCCAACGAATCAGCGGGTGTGAAGGATATTATCAATTAATTTGGACCACTATTTTGTGTAAACATCAAAAAAGTAATAATTGATGTGATGGCAGAAAATTTAAAACTTTTCTGCCAGTTTTTTAGCTTAGCAATCTTAAATAATGGACCTGTTCCGGCCATGTCCTAAAAATATGTAAAGAAATATAATATAATAAAACGGAGAAAAAATATGGGGCGAGATGAAAAAATGGCAACGATAGAAATAATATAGCTGTTACGATTTAAAACAGTTCTCAAAAGTAAATTTATCCGTGTATTTTCTCCCGGCCGTCGGTTGGGAGAAAGTTATAAAAATTAGACGCTTTTCAAACGGAACAGCTATATATAATATTAGGATTTTTGATCGTTTATATAATTTGAGGACATGACCGGCGACCCAACTAAGACTGTCTTTTGCTTCAGGAGCCAAATTGTTTTATGCGCCGGTTGTGGGTAAAATTAGTTGGTAATATCTCCTCACCGCTGGAACGCGGGGGGGAGAAAGAAGAAGTTTCAACTATTACTACACTTAAACCAAAAGCTACACCTATGTTTGTTGAGGTTTAATCAAGCCAGACGAACCCGTACCCACGTCGTCTTTATATGTTGGGAATAGTTTTTCCTTTGTAGCGCCCCATATTCCTCTTTTATTTAAGTACTTATCACCCAACATCCCACCAATACCACCTGGAGCTGGTGAGCGGATTTGAACCGCTGACCTGCTGATTACGAATCAGCTGCTCTGCCAACTGAGCCACACCAGCTTAAATTATTTTAATCTTATTTGGGTTTAATCCCCAAGCCTTTTAGGCTGCGTATTCATTGACTTTTTTGGGCGGATATTTCCGAAAAGGAGGCTGTGACCCAAATTAGTGGATAATATCTTTCACTTCCGCCCATGGCGGGGGGAAAAAGAAGGGATTTTAACTATTTTATGGCGCGATCGAAAAGAACCCACAAGCCCACTATGATATCTAATAGAGTAAAAAATTTTTTAAAAACATTTTTGTTTTTCCTCGCCGTAGGCGTGAAAAAAACGTATACTTTGTTTTGAGATAGGTAAGCGAAACAAAAATGTTTACACAGCTTCCAAGACTTCTTAAGGGATTATATATCAAACATAAAAAAATAGCTATAGCTATTTCACTTAAAAAAAGTCTAATTTTTTACTACTCTCTCCCCGCTGCCGACGGGGAGAGACCGTACGAATAAATTTACTTTTTTCAAGTGTAACAGCTATATAATAAAAACCTTTTCAAACAGTGCATTTTTGTTCTTTCTTTCGTTCACGCAGGGAAAAAGACACGTAAATAACGCCACGTTTCTAAATGGTTTTTGCTATAATATTGTTTTTATTTTAGAAAGGTACACAATTATGAAGTTTAACTTTAAAAAAAATCCTAAACCCGTTGTTTTAGATATCCCCCAGATAGTTCATGATCTTAAAAATCCATTAACCACTATAATAGCTTCTGTTGATTTTCTTAAAAACAGCAAAACGTCAGAAAAAGACAGAAAACAGTTCTATGACATAATTGAAAATGAATCTAAAAATATATTGGATTTCATAAATGATATCCTTGAAATTTCAAAAATTGAAAACGGCTCTCAAACTGCAGCTAATACTCTTGAAAAATGTCCGGTTTTTCATGGTTCTCTCCCCGATGACGGCAAGGAAGAGCCGCGCGAGCAATTTACTGCTTTCAAAAACAGAAGCTGTAAATCTGATACAAAACATAATATAGCGCTGATAACAAGTAAAGTTCTCCAAGATTTAAAACTTTTTTCAGAACAAAAAAATATAAAAATTGAAATAAATATACAAGAAGACTTAGGTACAAACATTCCCGAAATTAGAATAAAACAAATTTTATCTAATTTAATTTCAAATTCAATAAAATACAACAAAAAAAACGGTGAAATAATTATAAAGTCATACCAAAAAAACAATTTTTTATACATAGAAGTGGAAGATACGGGTATAGGAATTCCTGATGATGAACAGCAAAAAATGTTTGATAAGTTTTACAGATGCGCCGAAGCCAAAAAGTTAAATATCGAAGGGACAGGGTTGGGACTATCAATTGTAAATGATATTGTAAACGCATATGGCGGCGACATAAAAATAACAAGTGCGGTAAATAAAGGGAGTAAGTTTGTTATTTCTTTGCCTTTATAGCTCTAATTATTATTTATAATAAATTTTTTCTAAAACGAAGCCGATGTAGTTGTTTCACTTGAAAAAGCATACTCATTTGTGCACTCTTTCCCCGCGAGGCTCGCGGTGGGGGGGAGCAATATCCAAAGCCATTTAGAAACGTGGTATTATTTACAATTTTCCCCCACGCAGGCTTAGCGGGGGGGAGAAGAAGGAATTTCAACTATTTTAAGACATGACCCCACTCGCACTTGCCTATAGGTATAACAAAAACCATTTAAAAACGTAGTATTATTTACAATTCCCCCCACGCCAAAGGCGGGGGAAAAAGATATTCTCAATTAATTTGGTCTACAACCCAAAGGAACAGCCATCGCCCCACCTGCTGGCGGGGCGATAATTTCCAAGATTTAAACTTTTTTAAGAGCAGCGGCTATATTTACATTTTCCCCCGCAGGCTTAGCAATGTTTTTGCTATATTCTCTCCCCGCCAACGGCGAAAAGAGAACATACGCAAGAGTTTGCTGTTTTCAAGAGCAGCGTCTATATTTTTTCACTCTATTTCTATAAATTTTTTCTGAGGTTCTTCTTTTGTTTTAGGAAAACTTAAGATTAAAGTACCATTCTCAACTTTAGCTTTTATATCATCGTGTGTTATTGCGTCACCTACATAAAAACTTCTCGACGAACTCCCGCTGTATCTTTCTTTTTTTATGCATTTGCCGCTTTCGTCTTTTTCCTCAGAAGATGAGTCTGATTGAGTGGATATTTTTAAATACCCGTCGCTTAATTCTATTTTTATGTCTTCTTTTTTTACTCCCGGGATGTCAATTGTTAATTCATAGGTATCTCCTTTTTCTGTTATGTCCGTTTTCATAACTCTTGCAGAGATGTCATTTACACGCTCGAATAAACTGTCCATTGGGTTCATAATGTCGCAGAAACTATCGTGAAAACTATTAAATGGCATCATGTACATAATTATCATCCTCCTGATTTTTTAATTTAAATATTGTTTAGTAATATTTGCGGATTTATACACTGACCATGATTAAAATTTCGGATTCTTTTGTCAAGCGCAGCAGCTATATCCCCCACCGTAAGCAGGTCATGCCTCAAAATGGTTGGAATTCCTTCTTTTCCCCCCTCGCCATGGGCGAGGGGGGGAATATTATCAACTAATTTGGACCACCACCCCGTGAGCAAGTGAAAAACGAAAAACAAAATCCTAAGCTTTAAGTTTGATAAGCATATTTACTTCCGCACTAATTATATTATCACTATAAATTAGCAGTGTCAATAAGCGAGTGCTAATTTTTTAAATTTGTTGATTTTTTATTTAATTTGAATATATTTGCATATTAAAATGTTAATATTGACAAATTTGTGTAATGTGATAGAATGATCTTTTGTATAGCAAAAACCATTTATATTAATTTCAATTATAAATATCAATTTGTATAGAAAAAATCATTTAAAAACGTGGTATTACTTACGTTTTTCCCCCACCGAAAGCGGAGAAAAATATAGCTAACGTCCTTGAAAAATGCCTGATTTTTTACTACTATCTCCCCACCATTGGCGGGGAGAAACCGTACGAACAAATTTACTTTTTTCAAACATAGGCATGGTAAAGAAACAAAAATATAACTATTTCAAGAAGTTTTTACTATAACGCAAAAACAAAATTCGCGATTTAAGGCCGATGTGTATATATTTAATGAATGTGAGATGATGGTTTTATGGATTTTTATAAATTAAGCAAAGAAGCAGTTGCAGATAAAATGGATACAGACGTGTTTGCCGGCCTCACAGACTCACAGGTTAAAAGCAGAGTAAAAAAATTCGGATATAATGAATTTGAAAAACAAGTTCCTGAGAGCGTGTTTAAAAAAATCTTTAATCAACTAAAAGATATTTCTGTTATTATTTTATTAATAGCGGTGTTGCTGTCGTTTGTTCTGGCAATTCGGGAGGGGCACGGCTTCATTGAGCCTTTTGTGATTTTAAGTATAGTAATTATAAATGTTGTTTTAGCTATATCTCAAGAAAAAAGTGCCCAAAAGGCTATTGACGCTTTGTCCGACCTTAATAGTCCTGTGTGCGTGGTTATTCGGGGCAGTACACAAAAGAAAATCAGCACCGCCCAAGTAGTCCCGGGGGATATAATTTTAATTAAAACAGGAGATTTAGTCCCCGCTGACGCGCGCGTGGTTGAAAGTACGAATCTTTTCATTGATGAATCTTCACTTACCGGCGAAAGTGAGACTTCGGGGAAAAATTCAAATTTAATATCTGGCGAAAATATTCCTATCGGGAATCAAAAAAACATGGTCTTTTCCGGGTGCCTTGTTAAGGCGGGGCACGCAAAAGCTGTTGTTATAGCAACGGGTATGAAAACTCAAATGGGTAAAATAGCCAGATTTTTAAGCGGTACTCGGCAAATCAGAACTCCTCTTCAGAATAGATTAGACAAAATTGGTAAAGTTATTAGTTTTGTTGCCGTTGTATCCAGTGTACTTTTTTTTATATTTGGTCATATATACGGGCAAGATTTTTGGAGTATGGTACTTTTAGCTATTTCTTTAGCAGTTGCGGCCGTACCCGAGACCCTTTCCCTGATAGTCACTTTATCCCTTACCCAAGGTATAAAAAATCTTGCCGGTAAGAATATTTTGACCAGGAAATTACCCGCTGTTGAAACACTTGGAAGCGTGTCCGTTATATGCTCTGATAAAACCGGTACTATTACTCAAAATAAAATGTCTATAAAAAAGCTATGGATTAATAATATGCCGCCTGTGCGCGATAGTGATGAGTTTTCTCCCGAGTATCTTGAGTTTGTTGAAAAACTTATTTTGGCAAGCAACGCTTCAATAATGGCTCCTAAAGGCAAAGATATAGAAATTATCGGAGACCCCACGGAAGGCGCCATTTTAAGTTTAGGCTTCAGAAAAAAAATAAATAAAAACGATTTGCAAGAAAAATATATTAAAGTTGCGGAAATCCCTTTTTCATCAGAAAGAAAAATGATGACTAATATTGTAAAACTTCCTACAAATGAATATTTACTGGTTTGTAAAGGCGCTTTTGACAGGATCCCCCTTAATCCTGAAACTTTTGATATTAATACGGCAAAAAATATACATGATTCTTTTGCCAAAGACTCCCTGAGAGTAATAGCTTTAGCAAGCAAAGTCATAAAAAAACTGCCAGATGACGATAATTTTGAAAAATTAGAAAACAACTTGAATTTTATTGGATTTATCGGCCTTATTGACCCGCCGAGGCCCGGAGTTATGTCAGCTGTTGAATCCGCAAAACGCGCCGGAATACGCACAGTTATGATTACCGGTGACCACGCCGCTACCGCGAAAGCCATTGCTAAGGAACTTAAAATTATGACCGGCGATGACAAGATATTGACCGGGCAAGAATTGTCCGCTATTTCCAATGAAAAGTTATGTGAAACCATTCAAGATTATTCTGTTTTTGCAAGAGTTTCCCCCGAAGATAAGGTACGTATCGTTGAAGCTTGGCAGAAAAATAATGAAATTGTCGCCATGACCGGCGACGGCGTAAATGATACTCCCGCTCTTAAAGCCGCCGACGTTGGTATTGCTATGGGAAAAAACGGTACGGAAGTCGCTAAAAGTGCCGCAGATATTGTACTTACTGATGATAATTTTTCGACCATAGTGCAAGCTGTTAAAGAAGGGCGAAATGTATATTCCAATATTAAAAAGACTATTTATTTTTTACTTACGTGTAATTTATCGGAGATTGTTATTATGCTTGGTGCTCAAATAGCGGGGTGGAATGCCCTTGTTACTCCGGCTATGCTTCTTTTAATAAACGTCCTGGGAGACGGCATTCCGGGCATACATTTAGCTAAAGAAGTTTCAGATTCTAATATTATGAATAAAAAACCTGTCAGTAGAAATGAAAGCTTTTTCAGTGAGGGGTTTTTGGGGCTTATAGCGTGGCAAACTGTAATTTTTTCGATAATCACATGGGCGGGGTATTATTTTGGAGCCTTTGTACAGTTGTCTTCAAATATTATGCCTTCTCACAAATTAGGCCAAGTTATGGCATTTCTTATAACGGGATGGTCTTCAATTTTGCATGTACTCAATGTAAGAAGCAGAAAATCGACATTTAAAATTGGGTTTAGAAAAAACCCTATGCTCAGTATTAATGCAATATGTATGGTAATATTCTTTGCTGTTTTAGTTGGTGTGCCTCAAATAGCAAGCGTTTTCGAATTTTCCAAACTCGGTGGTTGGCATTGGGGTATTTGTATTTTATTTTCTTTAGTTCCTACGGTATTTTCTGAAGTAGAAAAATTTTTCTATCAATTTAAAATGAATAAAAAAATATAGCTGTTTCGTTTGAAAAGCGTTTGATTTTTATGACTTTCTCCCAGCCGACGGCTGGGAGAAAGGTACATGGATAAATTTATTTTTTGAGGACTGTTTTAAATCGTAACAGCTATAGTAAAAGCCTTTTGAAACAGTGACATTTTTGTTTTCCCCCCGTCATAGGAGTAGGGGGCGTATATAGCCGCTGTGCTTGAAAAAATCTAAATTTTGGCAATTCTCGCCCCGCTCTCAAGCGGGTCAAGCGACGCTAAGGTTTAGACTTTTTTATACTGTTTTCAGATAAAAATTCGGTTTGTGATAACTTCCTTTTTCAGCAAAATTTATTGCTGAAGCCAATAAATAGTTTAAAGACAGTGGATTTAGACCTGACACATGGAGGAAATTCACGGAAATTAAAGCGGGGGGCTATAACACTAAGGATAAATATTTTTTAATTTTCCCACTTATTATATCACAGTTTAATCTAATTTAGGGTCTAATTCCCCGACCTTCTAGGTCGCGGCTCCAATGATTTTTGCGGGCGGCTTCCGAAGGAAGCCTGCCAAGTCCGCCGTAATGCCCCGTATGCTCTGCATC
>JAISWM010000019.1 GCA_031270785.1 Oscillospiraceae bacterium | reverse complement strand
GGTTTTAAATTTGGGTATCAAAAAACCACCCATCAATTTTTGACGCAGTGGCAATTTTTATAAAATTTTATTCTATTTTTTTATTTTGAATTAATTTTGTTTTGTTTGACAATTTTTTTACTTTCTGATACAATAATTGCAGTTGTTAATATTTTTGGTCTTGTGGAAATGTCCATTCTATGGTGTTAGTTTCAGTTCCATGAATTCCACTATGACCAGAACATCTACCATCTATTGATGAACTTCGGTTTTGATGTAGACAGTTCACAAAAAGCCAAAAAGCGCCGTAGAATAGGCGTTTTCGGGCTTTTTGCTTTTTACCTTGTATGAAAAGTTGGTAAGGGACAGAGGGCATTTTCGGAGAACACTTGACTTGAACCTTGGCGGTTTCTGAGTGCCTTTTAACGATTCTCATTGCCCGTGCCAATGTTTGGCAACATTTATTTTCGGCTATTTTAATGGCAGTTGAAGGCATTAAAACAGTTCGCCCGAAGGCGAGCCATGTTTTTTCGTTTTCCGTTAAGCCGTGACCTCCACTCCATTGCGGAAGGTGAAAGTCATAGCCACAGGTCGTGTCCTAAAAACATATAAGGAAATATGATACAATAAGACGGAGAAAAAATATGGGGGGCGAGATGAAAAAATGGCAACGATAGAAACAATAGTAAAATGTCCGTATTGCGAAAGTGAAATTGTGAGCAAACATGGCGTAAATATTGGGGAGCGAAAATATATCTGCAACAACAAAGAGTGCAAACATAAAACATTTTATGCGGAATACAAATACAAAGCGTGTAATCAAGAAGTACGAGAACAAGTTTACAAAATGGCTGTTGATTGTACTGAGATCCGTGCAACGGGGCGAATTTTAGGCATTTCAAAAGATACAGTTTTATCACTTTTAAAAAAACCGAAAATTGGATTAAGCCTATAAATGAAAAATATTTTGAAACGCATAAGAAGGGAAAATCAGCGTTATTTGGCTTTGGTGGGCTATTGATCATGATAATGGAACTCCGATTGCTTATTGGTTCGGTGGTCGAGAAGACGCAGATTATCTAGAATTCGACAAACTTTGGTTGTGTCACAAATTAGTTGATAATATCTTCCCCCCCGCCTTCGGCGGGGGGGACGTAAATAATACCACGTTTTTAAATGATTTCTGTTATAATGAAATAAAAATACCAAAGCGTGTATAGCCTGCTACGTCTGAAAAACGTCTAATTTTTTATCACGCTCTCCCCCGCCGGTGGCGAGGGAGAGACCCCAAAAACCAATTTACTTTTTTCAAGTGTACAGTGATATTTTTGTTTTCCCCCCCGCCTATGGCGGGGGGGAAAACGTAAATAATACCACGTTTTTAAATGATTTTTGCTATAATGAAATGACAATGCCAAAGTGTGTATAGCTGCTACGCTTGAAAAACGTCTAATTTTTTATCACGCTCTCCTCCGCCGGTGGCGAGGGAGAGACCGCAAAGATCAATTTACTCTTTTCAAACGCAACAGCTATAAATTTGCTTTTTTAAGGAGTAGCAGCTATATGAATGTACATATTATTACTCTTGGTTGTAAAGTCAATTTTTGTGAGTCGGAATCCGTTTCTCAAATGTTTTTGAGGAGCGGCTACGGTTTGTCAGGCAATATAGAAAGCGCCGGCGTTGTCGTCATTAATTCCTGCAGTGTCACTGCCGAAGCGGACCGAAAAACCCGCCAAATTATCAGAAAAGTACGCAAAACAAACCCTTCGTGCGTTTTAGCATTGATGGGATGCATGCCTCAAACCGCCGGGCAGGAACCGGATATATTCAGTGAAGCCGATATAGTTATCGGAAATAAAGATAAAGTAAACGTTGTTAACATAGTGTCACGGTTTATAAATGATCGTTCTAAAATTTTAAATGTTTTTAGCTTTGAAAAAGACGAACCATTTTGCTCTCTGCCCGTATGTGAAGTTAAAAGCCGAAGCCGCGCTTTTTTAAAAATACAAGATGGCTGTAATAAATTTTGCAGTTATTGTGTCATTCCTTACGCCAGGGGCAGAGCCAGATCTAAAAGTTTGGATTCCATATTAAAAGATTCTAAGTCCTTTTCAGAGCTTGGGTTTAAAGAAATTGTTTTAGTCGGTATTAATTTATCAAGCTATGGGTGTGATATCGGAAGCAACCTTTGCGAGGCTGTAGAAACAGTTTGCAGTGTTCAAGGCATTTGCCGTGTGCGGCTTAGCTCAATTGATCCTCAAATTTTAACACCGGATATTGTTGATAGAATATCTAAAATGAAAAAATTATGCCCTCAATTTCACCTTTCGCTTCAAAGTGGTTCCGACTTTGTTTTAAAGTCCATGAACCGCCCTTATACCAATAATCAGTATATTAGTATCGTAAAAAATATAAAGAGTAAAATCCCCAAAGCTACTATAACCACCGATATAATGGTTGGGTTCCCCGGTGAAACCGAAGATGATTTTAGTAAAACTTTAGATATTATTTCTGAAGCGGAGTTTTTGAAAGTGCACGTTTTCCCTTATTCGGTGCGCTCCGGCACAAAAGCGGCTTTTATGCAAAATCAAATCCATAAACAAATTAAAACCGCAAGAGTTAAAACTGTTATGGAACTATCTTTAAAAATTGCCGAAAATTTACTGAGACGATCAATCGGCAAAACCTACAGCGTCTTATACGAGCAAAAAGATATTAACGGCTTTTACGAAGGGTATACGGAAAATTATATTTTAGTTAAAACAAAAAGTGAAAAAGACCTGAAGGGGAAGCTTTTAACAACTAAAATTGTAAGTATCCAAAACAATTGGTGCGTTGGTTCTATATTATAGTGATTTAGCCCAAAAACTATAAACTCTTGTAACTTTTTCTCTGCCGAATGCGCGGGAAAAAGAAAAATGTCACCGTTTAAAAAGGTTTTTACTATACTTGCGCGGATTTTTTAAAAGAAATAATTATAACACAAAAATGTTTTTTAAAATTTGTTTTTTGCTTGACAAGGCGCAAAAAATATGTTAAAATTAAATTACAACAAATTAAAAAACGAAGGAGTACCAACATTATGAATTTTAAAAAATTTATGGCACTGATTTGCACGTTTTCTTTTGTGTTTTCAAATTTTATTAATGTCTCTGCGGTGAATATGGTCAAAGTGGTATTTGCGGGAAATTCAGGAGTAGGAAAAACAACAGTGTTTGAGGGATTACAGGGTAATGCGTTTAATAATGACACTCCTTCTACCGTGGCAGCGAGCTTTATTGCTATAGTAGACGATGATAATGATCTTCGAATTTGGGATATTTCTGGTGCTGAACAGTATCGTAGTCTAATCCGCATGTATTATAGGGGCGCAGACATAGTGGTCATTTTCGTTGATAGTACTAATCGAGATAATATAGAAGAGAATATTAATATATGGAGGGAATTTATAGCAGACAACGGCCCTGAAGGCGTAAGGTATATTTTAGTGGCAACTAAAACAGATCTTCCAGGTGCGGCCGATAATTCGGCACTCATTGAGAAGAAAGCGACAGAACATCATATGGAATTATACCGCGTAAGTGCTAAATCAGGCGCTGGAATGGAAGACTTCAAAAATGCGTTGGCCCGTGCAGCAACCGAAGTTGTTGCAGCTAGAACTGCGACTGAAGATGGAACAGCCGGAACTGCGACAACCCCAAATACAGGAACGCAACTTTTGACCACACCGTTAGCAGCAGTGCCATCCGAAACTACGGCAACCCCAAATACAGTAACGCAACTTTTGACCACACCGTTAGCAGCAGGAATAGTAACAGGGATAACAGCAGCGGTGGGATTGATAGCAACCATGGTGCACTTGGCCAAAAGTCGGCTTTCTGCAAATCGGCCACAACAATCACTACTTGCTTGATATAATAAAAATCTTTTAAAATAGTGGCATTTTTGCTTCCCCCCGCCAGAAGGCGGGGGGAAAGATATTATCAACTAATTTGGACCATCACCCATGGGTGGGGGAGAAAAACATAAATAATACCACGTTCCCGGTTGTTTTCAAAAAAAGCTATATTAGCGCACTTTTGCTTGAAGATGGTCATTTTAAGTAAGCACATATATTGTTTTTGTTAAGTTTTACAGCCGATTGAGCGGCAGCTAAACGCGCAACGGGTACTCTAAATGGTGAGCATGATACGTAGTTAAGCCCCAACTCATCAAAAAATTTTATTGATGCCGGATCTGCGCCGTGTTCTCCGCATACACCTATTTTTAAGTTTGGATTTGTTTTTCTTCCAAGATTACAAGCCAAATTTATAAGGTTCCCTACCCCGGCTTCATCTATGTGCTTAAAAGGGTCAGCTTCATAAATTTTGCGATCATAATATGCATTTATAAATTTTGAAATATCATCTCTGCTAAACCCAAAAGTCATTTGAGTCAGATCATTTGTTCCAAAACTAAAAAACTCAGCTTCTTGCGCGATTTTATCGGCAGTTACAGCAGCTCTGGGTACTTCAATCATAGTGCCTATTTTATAAATCAAGTTGGTGTTATTATCGGATATTATTTCATCTGCGGTTTGGCGCACGATGTTCTTTACAAATTTTAATTCTTTTTCATCTCCGACTAAAGGTACCATAATTTCAGGTACTATATCATATTCGGGATTTAACTTTTTAACCTCGATAGCGGCTTCAATAATGGCTCTTGTCTGCATCTTGGCTATTTCGGGGTAGGATACAGCGAGTCTGCACCCTCTGTGCCCCATCATGGGGTTGACTTCATGAAGGTTTTCAATTATAGATTTAAGTTCTTCTGTGGAAATCATCATTTCATGAGCTATTTCCGCAATGTCTTCTTCCTCAGAAGGCAAAAATTCGTGAAGAGGAGGGTCAAGTAGTCTGATTGTCATGGGAAGGCTCTTGAGTTCTATAAACATACCTTTAAAATCTTTTTTCTGAAGCGGGAACAGCCTGTCAAGGGCGTGTTTCCTTTCGTTTTCTGTTTTAGAAACAATCATTTCACGTATAATCTTAATTTTCTGATCTTCAAAAAACATATGTTCCGTCCTGCAAAGGCCAACGCCCTGCGCTCCATATTTGATACTTTGCGCAACGTCTTTAGGAGTATCGGCATTAGCGCGTATTTCAAGACGCCTGTACTTATCGGCCCAACCCATAAGAGTTTCAAAGTCGCCGGATATTTCCGGCGGCACAGTTTCAATTTTGCCTGTATATATATAACCCGTGGACCCATCTATAGAGATATAATCGCCCTCGTTAATTTTAGTATTCGATAAAGTAAAATGTTTTTCTTTATATTCTATTTTCATTTCGCTGCATCCCGATACGCAGCAAATACCCATACCTCTTGCGACCACGGCCGCGTGAGACGTCATGCCGCCCATAACCGTAAGAATGCCTTCGGATGAAAGCATACCTTCAATGTCTTCGGGGGAAGTTTCGTTTCTGACAAGTATAATTTTCTCGCCGTTTTTATTTTGCAGTTTTGCGTTTTCGGCGGTAAACACAACCCTTCCGCAAGCAGCTCCGGGAGAAGCCGCCAAGCCCTTGCCAATAGAACTTGATTTTTTAAGTGTTTCGGGATTAAATTGAGGGTGTAAAAGGGAATCAAGTTGTTGGGGGTCTACCCTGAGGATTGCCTCCTCTTCGGTTATCTTCTTTTCTTTAACAAGGTCAATAGCAATTTTAAGAGCAGCTTTAGCCGTACGTTTGCCGTTTCTGGTCTGCAGGATATAAAGCTTACCGCTTTCAATTGTAAATTCTATATCTTGCATATCGGTATAGTGGTCTTCGAGTTTTTTAGCGTATTTATAAAATTCTTCGTATACTTCCGGCATAGCTTCTTTTAGATGACTAATTGGCTGCGGCGTACGTACTCCCGCAACAATGTCTTCCCCTTGAGCGTTCATAAGATATTCACCGAAAAGCTCGTTTTCACCGGTTGAAGGGTTTCGGCTGAACGCAACACCCGTACCTGAATTTTCGCCCAAATTGCCAAACACCATTATTTGCACGTTAACAGCTGTACCCCAGCTATAGGGAATGCCGTTCATTCTGCGATATATGTTTGCTCTTGGGTTGTCCCAAGATCTAAAAACCGCTTTGATAGCCTCCATGAGCTGATAGTAAGGGTCTTCCGGAAAATCCGATCCGGTTTCTTCTTTATACAATTTTTTAAATTTTATGATTATCTCTTTTAGATTTTCTGCGGTAAAGTTTGTGTCTAAACTTGCACTTTTCTCTTTTTTGCTTTCTGATAAAATTTCTTCAAATTTATGTTTGGGCACTCCCATTACAATATCTGCGAACATTTGTATAAAACGTTTGTAACTGTCGTAAGCGAAATGCGGATTATTTGTAATCTTAGCAAGGCTTTCGCAGCAAGCGCCTGTAAGACCCAAATTTAAGATGGTATCCATCATGCCCGGCATAGATGCTCGTGCCCCCGACCTTACAGACAAGAGAAGAGGATTATTATAGTCCCCCAATTTCTTTCCGGATGTACTCTCTAAACTACGTACATTATTTTTAATTTGAGAAACTATATCTTCCGAAATAGTTTTATTGCCTTCATAGTATTGAATGCAGGCCTCTGTAGAAACAGTAAACCCATGGGGAACCGGCATACCAAGGGATATCATTTCCGCAAGATTAGCGCCTTTGCCGCCTAGAATACTTGTCATTTTTCCATTTCCTTCAGAAAAAAGATGTACGTATTTGTAAGCCATAAATATCCCCCAAATAATAAAATATATTTTATAGTAAAAAATTTTTAAAAACAGTTGTGTTTTTGCTTTTTTTCCTCGCCCATGGCGGCGGGGGGGAATAAACGTAATAACAGTTGCATTTTTGCTTCTTTTCCCAACCCATGGTAGGTGGGACAACAATGCAATAACGGCTGTATTTTTGTTTCTTTTCACACCATGGCGGGTGGGAAAACAAACGTAATAACGGCTGTGTTTTTGCTTCTTTCTCCCGTTCATGGCGGGTGGGAAAACAACGCAATAACAGTTGTGTTTTTGCTTTTTTCCCTCGCCCATAGCGAGTGGAACAACAACGCAATAACAGTTGTGTTTTTGCTTCTTTCCCCCGTTCATGGCGGGTGGGGAAAACCAATAACAGTTGTGTTTTTGCTTCTTTCCCCCGCCCATGGCAGGTGGGGGAAAAGTGATTTCAATTATTTTGAGACATGGCCCATTTTTCAAGGGTATTAACCATAAAAACAAAATCCACAACTTCAAATTTAATGTGCATAATTAGGTTATGTTTCAAAATAGTTGAAATCCCTTCTTTCCTTTTTTCCCCCGCCATAGGCGGGGGTGAAAGATATTATCAACTAATTTGGCTCACTACCCGTAATTAGTATAATAATACAAAAAGCAAAAATATAAAATGATTTTTAAAACTTTTTGATTAATTTATCGAATAATAATATGTCATGGTTTTTTGTACTTTTTGTTTTGCTTTTTTAATGTGCCTTGAAACGGATGAAATCCCTATTCCTAATTCTTTTGCTATTTCACTCATCTTTTTCATGTCACCATAGTACAAAGCTATACATTGTTTTTGTTTTGCAGTCAATTCTCCATTTATTATGTTTTTTAAAGATTTAACCATTTTTTTGTGTTCTGTGTCGGTAGTTTGTGCGGAGAGTATTTTTTTAAATTCGTCCACACTTGCTACAGATTCCGTGAAATTATCTAATGACAGCATTTTGTTTCTCATGTTTTATCATTACCTCACTTTTCATTTGTAAGTACTCTGCCGTATGTTTTAAATCTAAATACATGTCATACAGAGTTTTTATTCTGTATATTAGACGTAAGTTTTCTGATTGCTGTTTTTTACGTTCTATATTTAATTTTTTAATATGCTGTTTTATGATGTTTGACTCATTTATATATTGATCAGACAAAATTTTGTAGTACAATTTTGGCCCCCTAACACACGATATGTGTAGAAAAAATGTAAAAATAAATAATTAACTCCACTTAAAAATAAAATTAATGTAGTTAATATACACAATTCGTGAAACATGCTAGCATATCAACGGTAGTTAGTCAACACTCGATTTATCCCATTTAGCACTAAAATATAATTTATTAAAAAAACAAATATCAGTGCGCGAAAGCAATTTAGGCCACTCACACGAATTGTGTAGAATATTTGCCAACACCAAAATATAATCATTACTTCGACAAAATTTTATACCATTATTACTAAAAATAGTGTATAAAGAAATAGCATTTATATTAGACTTGTCCGCCAATAATCCTTATTAATTGATAATATCTTCCCCCCGCCAGTGGCGGGGATGAAAGAAGAAATTTCAACTATTTTGAGACATGGCCCGCGAGTCGGCGGAGGAAAGAACAAAAACGCCGCTGTTTTAAAAAGTTTTTACTACAGCTATTACACTTGAAAAAAGTAAATTTGTTCGTACGCTCTCTCTCCCGCAGGCTCGCTGGGAAAGCGTTATAGCAAAAACCATTTAAAAACGTGGCGTTATTTACGCTTCTTTCTCCCCCCGTGAGTCGGCGGGGGGAAAAACAAAAACATCGATGTTTTAAAAGACTTTTACTATAGCTGTTACACTTGAAAAAAGTAAATTTGTTCGTACGCGCTCTCTCCCGCAGGCTCGCGGGGAAAGCGTTATAGCAAAAATCATTTAGAAACATTGATAATATCTTTCACCCCCGCGAGTCGGCAGGGGTGAAAGAAGAAATTTCAACTATTTTGAGACATGGCCCGCGAGTCGTCGGAGGAAAGGACAAAAACGCCGCTGTTTTAAAAGGCTTTTACTATAGTGAAAAAAGTCTATTGTTTAGTAGGTCTGGGGGGAATCATTATATTTAATAACATTTTCGGAAATAAATTAAAGGCTTTGAGATTAAAAACGGGTCTTACTCAGGCGCAGCTCGCCAGACGGCTGAATATTTCCGCTTCAACCGTCGGAATGTATGAGCAGGGGCGCAGAGAACCTGATAATGACACTCTCTCAAAACTGTGTTTAATACTAAACACAAGTGTAGACTATCTTTTGGGTATAAACAAAAACTTATATCCCGCTACTAACCTGGAAGTGGATGCAGTTATATCAGATTTTATAAATTTTTTGGAAAAACAAGATAATTTGATGTTCAATGGTCAATCTATAAATGAAACGGAAAAAACTAAAATCGTTTCTGCTCTCAAAGTTGCTATGGCTGTTTCCATGTCCGATTTTGATAATGAGTATAGAGCGTAGTTATGGCTGTTCATATAAGCCAAAATCATTTAAAAACGTGGTATTGTTTACGTTTTTTCCCCCACAAGGGGCCATGCCTCAAAATAACTAAAACTCCTTCTTTCCCCCCCGCCATGGGCGGGGGGATAATTTATAGTGTGACTTTTTTCAAAGGAAGCAGCTGTATTTCAAGTTACAAGTTCATTTAAATTGTCTCGAATTATATACTATCGACAAAAATAGCTTAAAAATATATAATAATATATGCGGTTGCCCAAGTTGTTTTTTAGAGTAGTTTCACTTTTTTCGCGCATACAGCTTGAAAAATGGGCCGTGGCCCAAATTAGTTGATAACATCTTCCCCCCCCCGCCTTTGGCGGGGGGAAAAGAAGAAATTTCAACTATTTTGAAACATGACCCAAAATCGACGGCGGCATATATAGTAAAAGCTTTTTAAAACAGTGACGTTTTCGTTCTTTTCCCCCGCAAGTCGGAGGGGGAAAGAAACGTAAATAACACCACGTTTCTAAAACTTTACAGATTGCAATCAAAATCGACGACGGCGTATAAAAATACTCCAATGAGATTTTGATGCAAAGCCATTTTTTACTTAAGTATAAATCCTACTTTAGAGAATACTTTGCTGATAATTTCTTTAGATATGCCATACGCCTCTTTAGCAGCCTCTTTATAGCATTTTTCTATGTATCCGAGGTCTTTAATATAAGTATTGAATTTACTTTGGATTGATTTGAATTCACTTGTAACTGCATTAGCAACAGATTCTTTAAGGTATTTATAACCTTTATCTCTAAATTCATTTTCCGCGTCATTAATATTCCTTCCCGTAACGCAGCAATATATATTCAGCAAATTATCCACGCCGGTTAAAGAACCGCTGTATTTTATTTCAGAATTAGAATCTGTTACAGCCCTTTTGAATTTTTTTAATACGTCTTCTTCAGAATCTAATACAGAGATATAAGCATTCACGTTTGAATCAGACTTAGACATTTTCTTAGCAGGATCCTGCAATGACATTATCTTAGCTCCAACCTTAGGTATCAAAGGTTCGGGTATTGTAAAAACATCCCCGTAAATACCGTTAAATCTGCCGGCAATATCCCTTGCAAGCTCTACGTGCTGTTTCTGGTCTATGCCCACGGGTATTAAATGTGTGTTATATAGCAGTATATCTGCTGCCATCAAATCAGGATAGCAAAACAATCCCGCGTTAATATTTTCGGAATACCTGCTGGACTTGTCTTTGAATTGAGTCATTCTCGATAATTCCCCAAATTGAGTATAGCAGGTTAATACCCACGCCAGCTCGGCATGTGTATGAACGTGACTTTGTATAAAAAATATACTTTTTTGGGAATCAACTCCACACGCCAAAAATAAAGCATATGCCTCTAAAATATTCTTATGAAATTCTTTAGGATCCTGCCTTACCGTAATAGTATGAAGGTCTACTAAAGAAAAAATACAGTTATATTCTTCTTGAAGAGGTATCCAATTTTTTATTGCTCCTAAATAATTGCCTAAAGTCATAGTACCGCTTGGTTGAATGGCACTAAATACATTTTTTTTATTTTTATCGAATGTCATGTAATACATTTCTCCCTCAAAAAAAGGTTGTGGGTCAAATTAATTGATAATATCTCCCCCCCCGCCGAAGGCGGGGGGGAGAAAGAAGAAGTTTCAATTGTTTTGAGACATAACCCCAAAAAATACCTGGTAGACTAAGATATAGTAAAAACCTTTTCAAATAGTGACATTTTTGTTGATGGTGGTTCAAATTAGTTAATAATGTCTCTCTCCCCCCGTGGCGGGGGTGAAAAAAGGAAATTTCAATTACTTGAAGCATGTCCCCTTTGGGTGGGGGGGATGCAAATAATGCCACGTTTCTAAAGGGTTTTGGCTACATTTTATCACGTAACATTATCTTTTTCAATATTAGTTGTTGCTCTTAAAAAAATCTAATTTTTGCCACTCTCTCCACGCCTTTGGCGGCGGGGAAAACAGAAATGCCACTATTTTAAAAAAGTTTTTACCATATAGTGATTTAACTTAAAAAGGGCGGTACTGCCCCAAATTGTACGAAAATATATTCTATATGTGCGCATGCATCTTTGGCCGCTGCGTCAGGAGTGTTTCCTGCGTTTATCCTGTCTCTATATACATTTGCATATTTTTGTGCATATATGCTCGCTATTTCACGAATGTATCCATTGTACGAAAATATCTTCTATATGTGCGCATGCATCTTCGGCCGCTGCGTCAGGAGCGTTTCCTGCGTTTATCCTGTCTCTATATACATTTGCATATTCTGGTGCATATATGCTCGCTATTTCACAAATGTATCCTACGTCTATTCTGCCAAAATGTTGGGAGACACACATGCATGCTGCATATCTGGACGCTATTTCCCTAGTGAATTGCCAGTAGTACATCACGTCTATATATATGTCTGCATATATGCTTGCCTTTATAGGAGTGTATCCCGCTCGTCTCGCCGCGTTATATGCTCTTGCATATGAGTGTGCAGTTCTGGCCGCCACTGCAGGAATGTCTCCTGAGCCTAACTCGTTCAAAAATTTGGATATATACATGTTTGCATATGTGTCCGCCATCATAGGAGTGTCTCCCTTGGTTATTCTTTTTGCATATATGTTTGGATATATGCGTACATATGCGTTCGCCTTTACAGGAGTGTATCCCCTTCGTATCGCTTCTTGAAATAACATGATTGTGCTGATGCCGTCTATTACTGCTGAAACTTTAGAAATAACAAATGAATTGATAAATAGTAAAGCACAACAAATAAAAATTTTTGATTTATTCTTTTTCATAATTAAAAGCTTAAACCCCCGGCTACGCCGGGGAGAATGGAGAAATCAGTAGAGTGCAATAAGTCAAAAAACGCCTCCCGTGTTAAAGTGATTAAGGTGTTGCAAACCTAATCAAACA
>JAISWM010000119.1 GCA_031270785.1 Oscillospiraceae bacterium | reverse complement strand
GTTGTTAATTGTTCCATTAAAAATCTGTCCTTTTCTGTTTATTGGTTGTCTATATAACCACCATTTTATCAGATTTTAGGGCGGATTTTTATTTTATTTTTTCCGTCGAACTCACGTTTATTAACTAATTTGGGCCAAAAGTGTCGCCCCGCCAATTAGGCAGGGCGATGATTGCTAAAATTTAGACTTTTTTTAAGTGCAGCAGCTATAACATTAACACGCTTACCTTACCACATTTTGAGTTTTCGAGTCTAATTTTTTGAGTTCTTCTTCGGTATATTTCTTTTCTATTCCCAAGTAAGGAAGGACGTCTTGCATTATCTTTGCAAATACTGGTGCCGCCACCGCACTGCCATAATAGAAATCTCCTCTTGGGGTGTCGAAAAACACAAGAAGTGCTATTTTAGGGTCATCTGCCGGAGCAAATCCGCAAAATGATGAGATGTAGTCTTTTTGTCCCGGAGTGTTAAGACCGATTTTTTCGGATGTACCCGTTTTTCCCGCGACTCTGTAACCCGGCACATACGCGTTTTTAGCCGACCCTTTTGCGGCGTTTTCGCGCAGCATAGCTATGATTCTTTTAGATGTATTTTCAGAAATAGTCATTCTTTTAACGGTTGGTTCTATTGATTTTACAACATTACCGTTACTATCCAAAATTTCCTTAACCACGTGTGGTTGCATGAGTTTACCGCCATTTGCTATAGATGATACGCCGGTTATCATTTGAATCGGAGTAACACCAAAATTTTGCCCCATGGACGCAACAGCCAGATCCATGAGCGTCATGCTTCCGTCTGCGTTAAAGAAAAGACCGCCGGATTCTCCCGGAAGGTCGATATTTGTTTTTTCGTGAAATCCGAATGCTTTGTAGTATTCAAAAAAATTTTTAGTCCCTATTTTTTGTCCGAGCATTATGAACGCCGGGTTACAAGAATGGCAAAGCGCTTCTAAGAATGTTTGTGGGCCATGTCCGCTGCGTTTGTGGCATCTTATATATTGAGCTTTTTCATAAGGTTTTATCTTGCCGCTGCAGTAAAAGGGAGTATTTTCATTTACAACATTTAATTCAAACCCCATAGACGCGGTAAACATTTTAAATACAGAGCCCGGATAATACGTATCGCTAACGGCTTTATTTCTCCACTGTTTTTGCAGCGCCTCAGGTTCCGCTTTAGTTTTTTCTTCTTCCGGAAGAGAATTTATTTTAATGAATTCCGCTTTATCCGCAATTTCAAAGGGATTATTTGGATCAAAATCGCCTTTTACCGCCATACTTAATATTTCACCGGTTTGTACGTCCATGGCAATGGCGGCGGCTCTGTTAATTACCTTATTATTAATTACACCTTCTTCTAAATTTTTTTCCACAAAGTGCTGCACAGTTTCATCGATACACAATTTGAGATGATACCCGTTTTGGGCAGGTATCATTTGTTCGAAATCAAACGGCATATCGGTGCCTCTTGCGTTCTTGGCCGTAACTACTCTTCCTTGGTCCCCCTTTAATGTCTTATCATAATACGCTTCAATGCCCGAAAGACCCTGGCCATCTGTTCCGGTGAATCCCAAAACGGCTGCGGCAAAGCTTCCAAGCGGATAATATCTTTTATAATCTTCTACAAGCCGTATGCCACCTGATATTTTATTAATTGTTTTAAATTCTATGATTTTGTCTTTGACATCACTTTCAATTCTTTTTTTAATTATGGCGTAAAAAGACTTTTTTTTAGCTAACTCCAAAAGTTTACTTTTTTCTACACCGAGAATATCATGAAGTCCGGTACATACCAGTTCTCTTTTTTCTTCTGTGTCTAAATACGCCGGTTCTAAAATTACTGCCCAAACAGTAGCGCTTTGAGCTAAGACTTTCATGTTACGACTATATATAGTGCCTCTTTGAGCATTTATTTTTATGTCTGCCGTCTGCTGTTCAAGAGCCATTTTTTGAAGATTTTCTCCGTCAATAATTTGCAATTTGAAAAGTCTTCCTATCAGCCCCGCAAAACACACTACCGCGAGCGTTATAAGAACCGCAAGAGATCGTTTACGCATTCTTGTAGTTGTTCCTTTAACCAACACGCGTGTTTCCTCCATGTCTTTTCATTAGACCTGTTTGTAACCTCACAGAACGCAAACTATTGAAAAATACGTCACTTAAAAAATGGTTTTGCATCAAAATCTCCGGCCACGTCCCGAAATAGTTGAAACTTCTTCTTTTACCCCCGTCTAAGGTTGGGGGGGGAGATATTATCAACTAATTTGGGCTACTACTGAATTCCTTAGGATTACCTTTTTTGTTCTTTCCCCAGCCAAAGGCTGGGGGGGAAACAAAAATGCCACTGTTTCAAAAAGCTTTTGCCAGACCTGTCCGTAAACCTCACAGAGCGCAAACTATTGAAAAATACGTCACTTAAAAAATGGTTTTGCATCAAAATCGGTGGTGGTCCAAATTAATTGATAATATCTTCCCCCCCCGCCTATGGCGGGGGAAAAAGAAGAAGTTTCAACTATTTTGACCCACAACCTCAAAATCTCCTGGGAGTATCTTCAATACGCCGTCGTTGATTTTGATTGCAATCTGTAAAATTTACGGACAGAGCTACTATATAAATTCATATTTTTGAGCAACAACAGGCTGCCAATATTTTTATCGAAAATCAATCCTAAGGTAAAGGCTGATAATGTTCACGGTCTATAATATCTTCTGGAGGCTCAGGGAGCAGGAAAGCTAAATCTAACGGTTGACCTGGAACACATTTCACTTGGCATGCTTGAAATCCAACGTCTGTGGTCAATCTTAATTTAAGGAACATAAAGTTTAATTCATAATTCACTTGGCGGGTAGGCGGCATCTTATAAATAAATAATCCTGTTGACGCAGCACCTTGTACTTTAAGTTCTGAATATCTGAAAGAATGGTCTGAGTAAATTAAGTTAGCGCCACTGGGGACGGCGTCTTCAGAGCGGACTGCAGATATTTTATAAGTAAAGTCTACACTACCGTCGGCACGTACCGAATACAAATCAGGTATTACATGGAAAGCGCCATCTCTATTCCAGTCACATAAAGCCATTAAAGCGGCTTTAGCTTCATCATTTGTCCGAGGAACAGCCACACCATTCCAGCTGTTAAACGTCCCAAGGTCAACATGCTCAATCACCCCAACAATAGGCTGATCGGGTGGTGCTGCATTAAAGTTGTTATGGCACGCTGTGCCAATTAAAGCGGCAATTGCCAAACCGGCAAAAATAACTTTTTTAAAATTGTTGTTCATTAATATTTATTCTCCTTATGTGTTTTTAATTTATTTAGAATACGTTGCTGCTCAAAAATATGAATTCATAGGTAATTTTATCATTAAATTAACAACATGTCAATCATTTTTTTGAGTTATTTAAATTAAAAACGAAAGTTTGCGGCCGTGTCTTAAAATATAGCTGTTACGATTTAAAACAGCCATCAAAAGTAAATTTATCCGTGTACTTTCTCCCGGCCGACGGCCGGGAGAAAGTTATAAAAATCAGATGCTTTTCAAACGAAACAGCTATAGTTGAATTTTCTTCTTTCACCCCCGCCATAGGCGGGGGGGTGAAAGAAGGGATTTCAGGTTGTGGTCCAAATTGGTTGGTAATATCTTTTCCCCTGCCTTTGGCGGGGGTGAAAGAAAGAATTTCAGGTTGTGGACCAAATTAGTTGGTAACATCTTTTCCCACGCTTTTGGCGGGGAGGAAAAAGAAAAAGGTTCAACTATTTTGAGACATGACCAAAAATTTTGAGTTATTTAATTAAAAACAAAATCATGCTCCTACATAGGAGCAAGCCAACCATTCTTTATACCGCCTCTAATTGACACACCAACCATAAATGCCCCGATATTCGACATTGGAGTATTCGAATTACCGGTTCCTGCGCCCCCCACGATATTATCTAAAAGTTCTTCCGGGAATTCAGTATTGTTCATATAATCAAACGCGCCCCTGCGCATTTCTTCAATGTCTTGATCTGTAATATCTATCCCTTTTGATTTAAAAGCTTTTTTAACTTCTTCTATATCAGTTAACTTAATAAGTTCGTTTAAAAAATCTTCATCTCTAAGAGCCTCTAATATATCTTCATTTTGCACAGTTCCCCAACTCCTTAGTTTCACAATTTCAGTTAGGATATACGCTTGCGCACTTACGGTGTTTTCCCAGTCTTTCAAATTTTACTCTACCTTCAATTAAAGCATATAAAGTGTCGTCAGACCCTTTACCGACATTTTTCCCCGGATGAATTTTAGTGCCGCGCTGCCTTACCAATATATTACCGGCCGGTACCATTTGCCCATCGGCGCGTTTAACCCCTAGGCGCTTAGATTCAGAGTCCCTACCGTTATGAGTAGACCCCTGACCCTTTTTATGAGCAAACAGCTGTATATTAATTTTAATCATTATTTTGCACCTCCACGTAACTTACTTTTATATTTTTATAATATTGTTCCTCCAGATTGAGAAAATGATTTTTAAGTCCTATCATAAAAAATTTACAAATATAAAAATCTTTATTATTAATTATAAACTTAAAATAAGCGTCTTTATTGTCCATAGTTAAAACTTCAAAATTAACATTTAAAACATCGGATAAAGTATTAACAACCATGTAAAGCACAGAAGACACCGCTGCACATACTATATCCTTCCCGACTTCTTCATACCCTGAATGACCAAAAAGTTCAAATCCTAAAATATTACCTTCAGGAGTAACAAAAACTTTTATACTAATCATACATATCCGTTTAAATCCGGTATGATCTCTTGTATTTGGACTTTAGTATACGACTGTCTATGGCCCATTTTTCTCTTACAATTTTTTTTAGGTTTATAAGTAAAAACCGTGATTTTTTTCTTTTTACCGCTCTTAATTATCTTCCCTAATACCTTAGCTGAATCAATATAAGGGTTGCCGAAATTAATATTTTGGTCATCATCGCAAGCAACTACCTTGAATTCAACTTGTGAGTCTTGAGCCTCATTGATTTTTTCCACATAAATTACGTCGTTTTCCTGGACTTTATATTGCTTTCCGCCAGTTTCTATAACTGCATACATTACAGTTACTCACCTGCCTTAACTAACAATCTCGCTATTGAAACAGGTAAAGTCAAAAGACTTATTTATACTGTTTTTAAATAAAAAATCGATTTGTATAGTAAAAGACCTTTGAAATAGTAACATTTTTTGTTTTCCCCCCAGCATTTTTGGTAGTGGGTCAAATTAATTGATAATATCTTTTTCCCCCGCCATAGGCGTGGGGGATAAGAAGGTATTTCAACTGTTTTATGGCGCGACCGCATTTTTTTTGGGGGGAAAACGCAAATAATACCACGTTTCTAAATGATTTTTTCTATACTAAGTTTGATTTCTTCGCCATAGGGTCGTAGGCCAAATTAGTTGACAATATCTTTTCTCCCCCCCGCCAATTCGCGGAGAAAAAGAAGAAGTTCCAACTATTTTGAGTTATAACTCGCCACTAGGTAAGGAAAAAACTTTTAAAATTTTTTATTAAATTCAAAAACAGTATTATAACCTGCAATAAGCGGCCAAAAGATTTTAGCACAAAAACAAAAACAGGTCAATAGAAACAAAAATAAAAAAACAGGGGAAACGCATAAAAATGGGTCGTGTCCCAAAATAGTTGAAATCCCTTCTTGCCCCCCGCCATAGGCGGGGGGAAAAGATGTTATCAACAAATTTGGACCACTACCTAAAAATGTTACCAATCAGTTTTTATTAAAATATAAAATAAATTTTCAATCTAAAAATATTTAATTCTAATCTTATGTCGTGCGGGCATCTCAGAATAGTAGAAATTTATAGCTGTTACGTTTGAAAAGCGTCTGATTTTTATGACTTTCTCCCAGCCGACGGCTGGGAGAAAGTACACGGATAAATTTACTTTTAAGGGCTGTTTTAAATCGTAACAGCTATATTCTTCCCCCCCGCTGGTAGCAGGAAAAAGAACAAAAATTTTATCAATTATTGCCCCGCCTACTAGCGGGGCAACAGTTTACTTATATTATTTATAATTAAAAATCCGATGTGTGTTTGATTTACTTTCTTTGCACTAATCTGCAGTTAGTTTAGCACGAGCATTTTGACCGGGATTTTTCTTCTAGTGCGAGGGACTCAGCACTATTATGTGCCGCTAAACTCTCTGCAAGGTACCCAGTAAGCTCAAGGATACCGTAGCCGGTTTTTGCGCTAGTTATGAAACAACTTAATTCTATTTTTTCTGGAATATTATCATTTACCCACGTCATGAGTTTTTCCCTAAAATCGTTTTGCAGTTCTTCGCTTAATTCATCAGATTTGTTGCCCACAACTGCAATAACTAAAGGACAGCAACATTCACTTAATAAAGTGAACCAGTAGGCCAGATTTGCAAGCGAGTTAGAGTTATTACAGTCACATACCAAAACGGCGGCATTTGCTTCTCTGAAGTATAACGGCATTAGGGTTCGATATCTTTCCTGACCGGCAGTGTCCCAAATATCAAGTCCAACTTCACCTGATGGCGTATCAAACTTTTGAGTGGTACAATTTCCTCCTACAGTTGACTCTTCTCCCATTGAAAAATACTTATTTTTGACCCTATTAACGATGCTTGTCTTTCCAACACTCGTATCACCGAGCAAAACTACTTTATATGTTGGGATATCTGTGTCTGGGGCACCCGAAACCGAAAAACCTGTACATAGGCTGAAAACTGATGCGAAGACAATTGCAAATGATTTTTTTAAAAAATTCAAATTTGAACACTCCTCTTTATTAAAAAAATAAATCAAAATTCTGACTCTTTAATTATAATATATTATAATGATTTTGTCAATACTTTTTAAATGTTTTTTAATAATTATATTTTCTTTATTAAACTGTGATATAATAAGTGGGAAAATTAAAAAAATTTTGCCCTTGATATTATACCCGGCTCGCTTTAATTTCCATTTAGAAACGTGGCATTATTTGCAATTTTCCCCCCTCCGATTCGAGGGGGAAAAGAAAAAATTCCAACCATTTTGAAACATACCCCATTTTTCAAGGACGTTAGCTATAGCTGTTACACTTGAAAAAAGTAAATTGGTTTTCGGTCTCCCCCCCGCCACCGGCGGGGGGGAGAGTGATAAAAAAATTAGACGTTTTTCAAGCGTAGCAGCTATATATGTTGACTAATAAGTACTCAAATGCTACAATGTGGATGTTTTTATTATTTCATGATATTTACGTCCTTACTCTTATTAAATAATAAGGGTCTAACGTCCAAAAGGAGGTGCATCTATGGCAGAAATTAAGCATTCTTATGAATTTATGCTCGTTATTTCTTCTAAACTTTCAGAGGATTCTATTGGGGGAGTTATTAATAAGTTTAAAGAATTAATAGAGAAAAACGCTCAGCTTGAAAATATAGATAAGTGGGGAAAACGTAAACTTGCTTATTTAATTAACAAGGAGTCTGAGGGGATTTATATATTGTTTAATTTTAAGAGTAATTCCGAGTTCCCGGCGGAACTTGACCGTATAAGTAAAATTACGGACGGAATACTCAGATCATTAATTGTAAAAAAGGAAAATTAAAGGAAAGTGAGTTTTCAGATGTTAAACATTGCAGCACTGGTAGGCAGACTTACGGCGGACCCGGAACTTAAGCATACTTCCAATAGTATACCGGTTACAAATTTTAATGTGGCGGTTGGCAGATCGTTTGTAAGAGCGGGGGAAGAAAGGCAAACTGATTTTATAGACGTTGTGGCATGGCGCAGCACAGCGGAATTTGTTGCTAAATATTTTAAAAAGGGTCAGTTAATAGCTGTTGAAGGTTCTATCCAAACCAGAACATATCAAGATAAAGATGGAAATAAAAGAAAAGCTTTTGAAATTATGGCCAATAATGTTCATTTTGTGGAATCTAAGAAAGACAGTGCTGACAATTCTGTCGGTACCGGACAATTTGGGGATTCCAACAAATCAGAAGGCCAGGCGATTTATATAAGCGGCAACGACAGCGATTTTCAGGAAATACAGTCTGATAATGATTTACCGTTTTAATCTGAGAAAATATTTTGATTTAATAAATTAAAAGGAGGGGGGATGACCATGTCAGAAAGGCCGGAAAGGCAGGAAAGGTCAGAAAGACAAGACAGAAGAGACCACAGAGGCGGACGCAGGCGCAAAAAAATGTGCCAATTTTGTACAGAAAGAGGAGCCGTGATCGACTATAAAGACGTTCCTAAACTAAGAAGATTTGTGTCTGAAAAAGCAAAGATACTTCCGCGCAGGGTCAGCGGCGTCTGCGCAAGGCACCAAAGAGTACTCACTACCGCTATAAAAAGGGCGCGGTATTTAGCGCTTCTTTCGTATACAAGCGACTAGCATCAATTTTTTTATAGCTAACGCCCTGGAAAAATGGGTTGTAAACCAAATTAGTTGATAATATCTTTATCTTCCCCGCCAATGGCGGGGGAAAATAAGAAATTTCGATTATTTTGACCCACAACCGGAAAAATGGGTTGTAAACCAAATTAGTTGATGATATCTTTATCCTCCCCGCTTATGGCGGGGGGAAAATAAGAAATTTCAACTATTTTGAGATATGATCCATATTTTGCACATAGAAAGGAGTTTTTAATAGTGATTGAAATAAAAGAAATCGAAAAATACTATGCAGGTAAAAAAGCTTTAGACAAAATAAATTTTACCGTAAATGAGGGAGAAATCTTAGGGTTTCTCGGGCCTAACGGAGCAGGAAAGTCTACTACTATGAATATAATAACAGGGTATATTGCTCCTACCAACGGGACTGTACTGATAGATGGATTTGACATCATTAAAGAATCTAAAAAAGCAAAATCCAAAATAGGATATCTCCCTGAGCAGCCTCCTTTATATGTTGATATGACTGTAAAAAGCTATCTTAGCTTTATGTATGACCTTAAAAAAGTAAACTCAAACAAACAAGAGCACATAAATGAAATATGTGAAAAAGTTGGTATATCAGATGTTTACAACAGAATCATTAAAAAATTGTCCAAAGGGTATAAACAAAGAATAGGGATTGCTCAGGCTCTTATCGGGTACCCTCCTGTTATAATTTTAGATGAACCGACCGTTGGATTAGACCCCAAACAAATTATAAGTATAAGAAATCTTATAAAGGGATTAGCTCAGAAACATACGGTTATATTTTCTTCTCATATACTTTCTGAAATTCGGGCGGTATGCAGCAGAATTTTGGTTATCAGTAAGGGAAAAATCGTAGCGGATAATCCTGCGGAACTTTTATCCGGAGCTTCACGTATGTCTAACAAAATTATAGCTCATATCGACGGAAATACCGAAAAAGCACAGGAAATTATGAAAGGCGTCGAAGGGGTACTTGAAATTAACGATATAACCCATAAAGGCGATGATATATACGAATATATAGTGACTTTTGAAAAGGGCTGCGACATAAGAAGAGAAATGTTTAAAGCGCTTGCTCAAAATGACATGCCTATAATAAAATTTGATATAGTAGAGCCTTCTTTAGAAGACGTATTTATTGAACTTACGAGCCGAGAAGACGTGCCCGATAACGATCAGGATAAAAATTCCGAGAGTTTATACGATAAGTCAGAGGAAACGTCCGGCGACGATTCAGGCGATGGTTCAGAAGGTTTTGCGGAGAATATCGATTCTCAAAGGAGTGATAGTGATGATAGCGATATTTAAGAAAGAAATGTCTTCATATTTTAATTCTATAATTGGCTATATATTTATAGCCGTGCTTTATCTTTTCAGCGGAATATTTTTTTGGGCCACTTCTTTGTTTTCCGATAGTGCGAGCCTTAACGGGGTGTTTGCCAACTTATTGATGATAACAGTATTTTTAATGCCAATACTTACAATGAGATTAATCAGTGAAGAAAAAAGAGCAAAAACAGATCAAGCTTTATTTACAGCGCCGATCGGCTCTTGGTCAATAGTTATCGGAAAGTATTTTTCTGCCCTTGCCGTTTATGCAATCGGTATAGGTATAACCTTGGTTTACGGCTTAATGATAGCTTTTTATACAGTGCCGAATTGGATCGAAATAATCGGGAATTTTGTGGGATTATTTTTAGTAGGCGCCGCTTTAATAGCTGTTGGAATATTTTTATCTTCTTTAACTGAAAGCCAGGTTGTGTCCGCAATATCAAGTTACGCTGTATCACTTCTCATACTTTTAACGGATGGTTTGGCCGGTTTTTTTAATGATAAGATTTTACATGAAACAATCTCATATTTTTCATTTTCTAAACACTATAAAAGTTTTACGCTGGGGCTTATAAATATAGCGGATATTGTGTTTTTTCTGAGTGTTTGTTTACTTTTCCTGTTTTTAACAACCAGGGTCCTGGAAAAAAAGAGATGGAAATAAGGGGGGGAATAATATGAAATTAGATAAATTATCAGCTGTAAATAAGCTGAAAGATCCGAAATTCAGATACAGCAGCATGTATACTTTTATAATTATTTTGGTAATTATTGTGGTAGTACTTCTTAATATTGCGGCAAAAATGTGCACGGATAAATTTTCATGGGAGTTTGACATTACTAAAAATAAGGCGTTTAGTTTGACGGAAGATTCAATAAATTATTTGGCTAAACTTGATAAACATATAGAGATAACAGTACTCAATAGCCAAGAAAAATTTGTTTCTAACGGCGACTATTTTGCTCAGGCAAACAGCGTTATAAATGAATATTCTAAGTATAATGACAAAATAAGTGTAAAGTACGTTGAACTGGAGCAAAATCCCGGAATTAAAAGTTCTTACAGTGAAGAAGAACTCAGTGATAATGGTATAATTGTAAAATGCGTGGATAACGGCAGATATAAAATTCTTTCAGCAAACGATATTTTTGACGTTCAGCAATCTTATATGGGAATGAATATAGCTTCGTCTAAGGCGGAACAGACTATGACGTCGGCTATAGCCGGAGTCATAAGCGATGAAAAAATAAAAGTTACAATGCTCACGGGTTTTGAAGAAATGGCATCCGACGCGTTTACAAGAATGCTTAAGAATAATAATTACGACGTAGTTTCAAAATCCATGCTTACAGATGATATAGATGAAGATTCAAATTTAGCTATTATATATGCCCCGGCAAGGGATCTTGATGACCAGGCCGTAAGTAAAATTAAGGAATATCTAAAAAATAAAGATAATTACGGGAAAAATGTAGTATGTTTTATAAATCCATACCAAAGTAATCCGGAAAAGCTGAATTCTTTGCTTAGTGATTGGGGCATTGAAGTCCAGCCGGGAATAGTTCTTGAAACGGATCCTTCAAAAGTATTTGCATCTAATAACTTCTTTAATACTTTAACAAGTTATGTAAGTATGATGTATACGCAAAAACTTAAAAGTCAGGCTATACCTGTTGCAATGCCGATTAGCAGACCAATTAAAATTTTAAATGAGGAAAAAGTTGAAACGCTTCTTGAATTTTCAAAGTCTTCATGTGTAATGCCGGAAGACGCCGATGAAAAATGGACAATTAACGATGCAAAAATAAAAGGGCCAATCCCAGCAATGGTTTTATCTACAGAGAAAAAGGAAGACTTTGAAGAAAAATCTACATTTACATTAGTAGGA